>DATGMS010000328.1:0-6192 GCA_035307285.1 Cyclobacteriaceae bacterium | reverse complement strand
TGCCCCTTTACTGCCGGATGGTTGTTAAGCGCCCTGCTCACGGTGGTCGGAGATATCCCCAAGTCTTTGGCAAGGTCGTAAATAGTGACTTCTTTATCCATGAACGAAGATATCGTTTTCATCATTATAAATGCAACCGATGCCATTTTATTTCGCCCTTTTTCTTCTCTACTTCCTTTGTACAGGGTTTCCATTCTCTCCATAATGCTGGGCTTGATCTCAAGCAGATCGATATTGTCGTACTCCGTGGTAAAATATTGGGTGCAGTTAAGATTGATAATTTCTCAAAATAAATGATGCAATCGATTGTATTAAGTAATTTATATTTTTATGTTTACATCTGTTAATAAACCCGAGTATCGCTATGAAGCTGCATTATTTTGTATTTCCCTTTCTTTTTTTTGGCTTTCTTCATAAGGCCGTGGCACAAGAGATTGCTACGCTGGAAATTACGATGCCGCAAGAGCCATTTGCTTCAGGAATACCCGTTTCTACGGATTTAAATGCACTTACCTACATCACTGATTCATTATTGGTCTTAGTGGAATCGGTGGATGGCAATGAGATACCTGTGAATTTTCAAATAGAACATGAAGAAGGCAGGAAACTGGTATGGATGCTCGATTCCAAAAAGCCGGGCAATAGGATCTTTAAACTTCTGCAGCGGCAGGCACCTAAAGGGGGTTACCTAATCACGTCTGAGATTCTGGACGGCGGGATTGTATTGGGGAATTCATCTCAGCCTTTGCTCCGATACAATTATGCCACGCTTATGCCGCCGGAAGGTATAGCTGAGGTTTTCAAACGAAGCGGCTTCATACACCCGTTTTGGTCACCTGGAGGAAAAGAACTGACTAGAATTCAAGCCCCTGACCATTACCATCATTATGGACTTTGGAATCCATGGACCCGGTTGGAATATGAAGGCAAGGTGGTTGACCTTTGGAATCTGGGGGAAAAGCAGGGTACTGTTCGGTTTGCAAATTTTATCTCCCGCATCAGCGGTCCAGTATATGGCTCTTTCAAAGTACTGCATGAGCATGTTATTTTTGAAGAAGCAGGAGAAGAAGTAGTCCTTAACGAAGTCCAGGGTGTAAGAATCTTCCAGCAAGAAAATTATCAAGACAGCTACATCGCTGATATTTCCATTGATCTTAATACAGCGACCGACCATAAAGTAATTTTAAAAGAATATCGATATGGAGGATTGGGATGGAGGGCCACCGAGAAATGGCATAGGGACAACAGTGAAGTGATTACCTCAGACGGTAGGAACAGGGTGGATTCAGATGGAAGTTTGGCAAGGTGGTGTATCGTTCAGGGAGAAATTGATGAAGAATATGCTGCGGTGTTGATGATGTCTTTCCCCACCAACTATAACCATCCTGAGCCTCTTAGGATTTGGCCTGAGGACATCTATGACAGGGGGGATGTTTTCGCAAATTTTTCACCTACTAAAGATAAAGATTGGGTCCTCGAACCTGGGAAAAACTACCGGCTAAACTATCGGTTTTATGTTTCAGATAAAAAGATAACCGCAGAGGAGGCCGAAAGGCTCTGGCAATATTACGCTCATCCTCCCAACGTTAATGTCATTTTGGCAAAATAAGAAAGGGTATAAAATATTTAATTTTCAATTATCCATTACAAAGATGATTAGTGACGAAAATATGGCTAATTTGATCAATCAATAAAAAAACATGAACACTGTTGTATTAAAACGTTATTTGCTAGGCTGCTTCATATTATGCCTATCCTTTTTGACCATTGATGTGGTTGCCTTTGACAAAAGCCTGAAAAACCTGCAAGTATTGGTGTATACTAAAAACGGGAAAGGGTATGTTCACGATAACATTCCTTATGCGGTAAAATCAATACAGAAATTAGGAGAAGAGCATCGCTTTAAGGTTACCGTTTCGGATAATCCTTCTGTCTTTACCGATGACAATCTAAAGCAGTACGATATTTTATTATTTCCAAGTACCAACAACGATGTATTTGATAACGATGATCAAAGACTGGCATTCCGCAGGTTCATTCAGGCAGGAGGGGGCTTTGTCGGTCTACACTCTGTAGTCGGGACAGAGAGAAAATGGGAGTGGTTTAAGCAGATGGTTGGAGGAACCTTCGTATGGCATCCAAAATTCCAAAGTTATCAATTGAACGTGATTGACGCCGCACATCCCAGCGTCAAAGGGATTCCTACGGTTTGGGAAAAGGAGGATGAGTGCTATTTTATTAAAGAAGTATATCCCGGAATTAAAGTAACTCTGGCGCATGATCTTGAAACCTTGGACCAAAGTGAGAAGGAGAGAATCGACGCATCATCCGTACCTTACTCTAAATTATACCCTGCAGTCTGGCATCACAATTTCGATGGAGGCCATATTTGGGTGAGCGCCTTGGGCCACGATATCAAGGATTATGAAGATCCGATATTTTTACAACACGTGGTTCAGGGAATGCAATTCGTTGCAGGCCAGTTGGGTAAAAAGGATTATTCCGAAGCATATGCAACTACCCGTGACACTCCCGTGCGATTTTAAAAACAAAAAATTCTATAAACTTATCCTTGAATGAAAAAGAATAAACCCACCGTCTCCAGAAGGAATTTTATGAAGTCTACTACCAAGGGTGCAATTGCTGCTTCCTTGGCGATTACCGGCTTCCCTACCATAGTGCCGGCGTCTGTTTTTGGTAAAAATGCGCCGAGTAATAAGATCAACATTGGACAAATCGGTTTTGGTAGAATTGCCAAAGGCCATGACCTGCCGGATGTCATGAGAAATGATATCGCAAGGGTCATTGCAGTAAGCGACGTGGACAGCAAACGAATGGATCTCGGTAAAGCTTGGATTGAGGAGCAATACGCCAAAAAGACCAACAAGTCGAATTACGTGGATGTAAAGACCTACAGCGACTATCATGACATGTTGGCCAATAAAGACATAGATGCGGTCATTATCAGTACCCCGGACCATTGGCATGCCCAGCCAGCAATGGAAGCCGCCTTCGCCGGTAAAGACATCTACCTTCAAAAACCGACGTCTCTCACTATAGAAGAGGGCCGTGCGATGAGCGACGCCGTACATCGGTCAGGAGTTATTTTCCAGATCGGTAGCCAGCAACGATCCGTATCTCCCTGGCCCCAATTTAAAAGAGCCTGTGAATTGGTGAGGAACGGTAGGATCGGGAAACTCCATAGTATTCAGATTGGTCTTCCCGGAGATCCAGCTGGGGGAAATACAGCAGAAATGCCTATACCCGAAAATCTCAACTATGATATGTGGTTAGGTTCCACGCCATATGAATATTACACCTTGGACAGGGTTCATTCACAGACCAATCTTGATGACCGTCCAGGATGGCTGCGATGTGAGCAGTTTGGCGCCGGTATGATAACCGGGTGGGGTGCCCACCATCTTGATATCGCCCATTGGGGTATGGGAACTGAGTATACCGGTCCTATTGAACTAGAGGGAAATGCCCAGTTTCCTACTTCGGGTCTTTGGACGGTGCATGGGGATTTCAAGGTACAAGCCAAATACGCCAACGGTGTCACCATGTATATCGGGGGGGATAATCCCAACGGGATAAAATTTGAAGGTGAGGACGGTTGGATATTTGTAACCAGAGGAAACGTAGGAGTCACTGCAAGTGACCCTGGCAGCGGGGGCAAACCCAGCCAGGCCTTTCAAGCCAGTGATCCAAAAATTCTCACTTCCGTCATTGGGCCGGATGAAATACACTTATATGAAAGCCCCGAACACCACAAAAACTGGTTGGATTGTATAGTCTCCCGTGAACAACCCATTACTCCGGCTGAAGTAGCACACCGTTCTTGTAGTGCATGTCTTTTGGCCCATACGGCGATGAAGCTTCCTAGGAAACTCTATTGGGATCCCGTTCGGGAGCGTTTTATAAATGATGATGAGGCCAATTCAATGTTAAAAAGACCACAGAGATATCCTTACGGTACGAACTATGTGTTGTCATAGGATGAAAAAAAATAATTGACAGTAAACCCAAAATAATTTCTATGTGAAAAATTCTTTAATTCAATCTTGGAGATGGTACGGTCCTAATGATCCGGTGAGCCTGGCAGATATACGACAGGCGGGTGCGACGGGAGTCGTTTCTGCCCTGCATCATATAGCCCATGGCGAGGTATGGCCATTGGAGCAGATTCTTGAAAGGAAATCCATCATCGAAACCGCAGGTTTAGAATGGGTGGTGGTGGAAAGCGTTCCGGTGCACGAAGCCATTAAAACCAGGGGAAAAGATTGTGAATTTTATCTACAAAATTACCGACAGACGCTGATCAATTTGGCTGAAGCCGGAATTGATACCGTCTGTTACAATTTTATGCCGGTTTTGGACTGGACACGAACCAATTTATCCTATCAGCTGGCAAATGGAGCGAAGGCCTTATATTTTGATTGGGTAGATTTGGCGATTTTTGACAAGTTCATTTTGAAGAGGGAAGGATTTGTTGATTTCTACTCTCAGGAAATTTTGGCCCAAGTGGATGAGCGGTATCATTTAATGGGCAAAGAACGATTTGATGAGCTTACTGGTATTATCTTGATGGGGGTGCCCACGGAGGGAAGCATTACACTTGAGTATCTTCACCAAAGCATTGAAGTTTATAAGAGCATTGGAAAGGAAGGTTTGCTGAATAATCTGGGGTATTTTTTAGAGAGTATAGGAGGAGTCTGTGAGGAACATGGGATTCAGATGACCATACATCCGGATGATCCCCCTTTTCCTATTTTGGGTCTTCCTCGGATTGCTTCGGGAAAGGAAGATATCAAGAACCTACTACATAAAGTCGATCGACCGTTTAATGGCCTTTGTCTTTGTACAGGTTCATTGGGAGCCGGGAAGGCGGAAGAACTACCTGATATAATGCGGTCTTTTGGTGATCGTGTCCATTTCGTTCATCTTCGAAACGTAAGGAAAGATGCTCTGGGCAATTTTTTTGAATCTGACCATTTGGATGGGGACGTGGATATGCATGCCGTCATGAAAGAGTTGGTACTGATCAATCAAAAAAGATACAAACCTATCCCTTTCCGTCCGGATCACGGACATCAAATGCTGGACGACTTGAATAAAACCACCAACCCTGGTTATTCAGCTATAGGACGGTTAAAGGGATTGGCAGAATTGAGAGGTTTGGAAGAGGGGGTACGGTGGGCCTTACAGCAAAAGGAACGGCAGCGTCTTCTTCAAATAGACGATGGGATCTAACAGAATCACTTAAATGACGAATAACCTATAACCCAATGACAAACAATCTGTTTATAACCAATTACAATTAACCCTAATATCTATGGAAAAATTTATTTACCAAAAATTGGGAATCTTGGTGTTCCTGATGTTTTTGGGTTCCAGTCTTCTGGCCCAAACAGTACAGGTGACCGGGCAGGTCACCGATGAATCCGGTGAGCCTATCCCAGGCGCCACGGTTCTTGTAAAAGGTACCACCACGGGCATGGCAACGGATATGGATGGACAGTATTCGCTTTCAGCCCCCTCGGATGCTGTGTTAGTTTTTTCCTTTATAGGATTTCAGGCTCAGGAAATTGCCATAGGGAACCGTTCCGTCATTGACGTCACCTTGGTGTCGGATTTTGGATCTTTGGAAGAAGTGGTGGTTATCGGTTACGGTACGGTTAGAAAAAGAGATTTAACCGGCGCAGTATCCTCGGTAAATGCGGATAAATATCTGAACGAAACCCCCAATTCGGTACAGGATATCCTTCGGGCTAATGCGCCCGGATTAATCGTAGGCATGGACGCTACTGCAAAGGGAGGAGGATCGTTGGAAATACGTGGGCGGACCTCGTTAAATGCCAACCGAAGCCCGCTTTTGGTGGTGGATGGTGCTATTTACTATGGTCAATTATCTGATATCAACCCCAATGATATAGAGAATTTGGAGGTTTTAAAAGACGCCAGTGCCGCTGCGGTGTTTGGGGCAAAATCCGCCAACGGCGTCATCCTGATTACTACAAGAAGGGGTAAAGAAGGACGGTCGGTGATCAACATCAATTCTAATGTAGGCTTGGCGACTATGGCTACATTTCCTGATGTATATGGTCCAGATGAATTTGTCAGCTGGAGGGAAGATGTCTTCAAGAGTATCAATGCAGGCGGATACGAACCACATAGGTTTTCTGATCCCCG
>DATGMS010000327.1:0-13807 GCA_035307285.1 Cyclobacteriaceae bacterium | reverse complement strand
TTAAGCTGCTCCAGAAATTCTTTATTCTGCGACACAAAACTTACTACTCCCTCCTCGCCGATCTCTTCTCCGTTGATCTTAATCCTTTCGGTGAATGATTTCAGGTGGGGAGAAGTGTAAAGACCGACTTTATAGCCCGCCTCTTGAAGGACGGAAGCCAAAGCATGGGAAGTACTTCCCTTACCATTGGTGCCGGCTACATGAATGCTTTTGAAGGAGTTTTGGGGGTTATTTAAATGATGGCACAGCTTAACGGTATTGTCCAGATTTGCTTTATAAGCAGATTGGCCTATGCGCTGGTACATAGGCAAGGCATTGAACAGATAGTCCAACGTTTCCTGATACGTCATGGCCAAGGTTAATCTACTTTAATGATAAAAGTAATTTTACCTGTGGAATATTCTGCAGATGGATTACCACTTTGCCTTTTAAAAGTCAGCTTGTTGACCACTCCTCTGTAATAAGCCAACACTTCATTACTTACGTTGTAGGTCAAAGGTATTGCCTGAACAATACGGCCATTGTCGTCCACAGTGATTTGAAAAACGATTTGGCCATTCCGGGTGGAGACGTTGTCGCTGATAGCTGGTCTGGAGGAAAAATCCCACCCAGCGAGATCGAGGTTGTACCCTGCGCCGTCACCTGCATTCCCCTTACCTGACTGCATAATAGATCTACCATCTATCGTCCCCGCGGGATTTCCCTCATCTCCGGATCTGGTGGATGTGCCCTGGTTGCTGCCAGACGCGGGCTGTCGGCTAGTACCTGCGGTACCACCTGCGCCGAAAATCGCCCGGGGATCTACTTTAGGCTTTTCTTCTGCTTTTTGAACAGTTTCTTCCGCTGCCTTTTCGGCAGGTTTGGCCACCGGCTTACTGGCTTCCTTGGGAACGGTGCTTTCCTTCACCGCCTCGGAAGTTTTCTCGGCTCCTTTTATCGGACTGGGAACGGCTGATTTTGTTTCAAAAGAACTCTTGGATTCGCTAGGTGTAGGTTTGGCTGCTTTTGTTTCCGGTTGCGCCACAGGAACTGCTGCTTCGGAAATTTCGGGTGCAGGCTCTCCGGGAGCGGGTGCTTCAGTATTTGGAGCTTCACTCACCGCGGGTGGAGCCGTAGTTTGGGTATTACCGCTTCCTTCTTCGGTGAAGCCAAGGTTAAGTTCCAATCCATATTGTGGAATCGGAGGAACCGGTTGTCTCCATACTACGATAAAAAAAATAGCCACCAGTACCAACACGTTTATGACGGCGGTAATGATCATGGCTTTTCTTTTGTTTTCCGCCTCGTCTTTATTTACCTCCCAAGCTTCCATATCAAATTAAAATGGTTTAGTGGCAATGGATACGTTGGCCTGTAAAGAAGCGGCAATTCCGCCGATTTCCACCAGGTATTCCACCGGCACATCTTTGTCTATATGTAAAACTACTTGTCCTTTCTTACCTTCCAACAACAAAGTGAGCGCATTTTTAATTTCCTCCCTACTGACTACTTTTTCATTCACCGAATAGCGTAAGTCCTTGGTTACTGTAACGGTGACTTCCTGCATGATGATATCAGAAGTTTCACTCGAAGGCAGATTAACCGGCAAACCCGAAGGCGTAATAAATGAAGAGGTCAACATGAAAAATATCAATAACAGAAAGATTACATCCGTCATCGAGGACATGCTAAACGCCGCTTCTATTTTATTTTTACTTTGTAAAGCCATTATTTCTTTTCCTGTAAAAGGTCTATAAACTCAATGGTCGTATACTCCATGCTATGAACCAACTTGGACACTTGTGTCACCAAGTAATTGTATCCCAAATACGCAATAATACCCACCACCAATCCGGCAGCTGTGGTAATCATGGCTTCATATATCCCTGAAGATAATAGCTTAGGAGATACATTACCTTCCTCCTGCGCTATAGCGATAAAAGCCTGGATCATCCCTGTAACGGTACCCAAAAAACCGATCATGGGAGCGGCACCTGATATGGTCGCCAACAGACTCAAGTGCTTCTCAAGTTTATATATTTCGACTTTGCCCACATTTTCGATAGCCACTTCAATATTTCGAAGCGGATTGCCGATTCGTTCCAGTCCCTTCGCGATCATGTTCGAAATAGGAGTATCCTCTCCCTGACAAATCATTCTGGCTTGCTGAATATTGCCGCTTTGAACCAGCATCTTCACCTGGTCTACCATAGCATGTGGCGTTTTCGACGCCTTCTTCAAAGTAATCATCCTTTCGATGAAAATAAATATGGCCACCACAAAAAGGATATACAGTGGAATCATCATGTACCCACCTTGGATGAGCAAATCCAGAAGGCCAATGTCCGATGATCCAGTCTCTAAAGTTGCCAAAGAATCAGCAAGCGTATCGTTGCCGGTAGATAAAGTTTGTAGTAAAGTCATATTAATATTTCAAAGCCCATAAGTTCTCTTTGTAGCCGTCTTTTACACGGTTGATCTCTTCCAATGCCAGTGCAAAGGTGTCATACTGTCCAATAGCCAGCCTGTAATAAATTATTTCCCCATAAGGATAAATCAAGAAGGTATTCATACCTTTTGCATTAAGTGCATCGGAATGATCCTTGGCCATATCTTCATCAACAAAGCTTCCCACCACCACAAAATACCGTGGACGGTCTCCTCTTGAAGTAATTTCAGTTAATGTAAACTCCTCCACTTCCTCCTCCGGTACTATCTCCGGTTCAGGATCAGGAACCACCGGTACTATGTTTTCTACCACAGGCCTTGCTTCAGGTTCAGTTTCGACGGATCTATCTTGCTGGCTGCTGAAATAGTACCAACCTGTAAAGAAGAAAGCAAGAACTATCAATACCAAGCCTACCCAACCGTAACTTCTTCTCGTCTCATCTTCCTTCTTCTGGGCTATGGTATCAGGAGTTGGCTGCAATGGCATCGTATGAGAATGTTCTTCCTCAACCGCCTCCTGAGGAACTTCCACGGATTTATCATTAAATTCGGCAGTAGGAATTGGGGCAATCTCCACTTTGGGAAGGCCGAAATCCTTATCAGGATCTATATCTCCATGTTTGTCGTTGAGTTTATCTTCAGACATTGCCAAATCTTAAATCATCCATTTCTTCTGCGAAACTAAGTCAAATCTTTGAATCCTGCCATTAAAACTTGAAACTCAAGCCCGCAATACCCTGAATTCCTCTCACCCGGTAGTTCCAATAACGCTCATTTTTTTGATTTAGTAAGTTATTGCCTTCGGCAAAAACGGAAAATCTTGGAGTAATGGAATAGTCGGCTCTTGCGCTAAGGTCGATAATGGGGCTTAATGTGGCGGTCTCGCTGGATTGAAGGTTCAAAACCTGAATGCCCCCCAATAAGTTTGCATTGGCAGTCACCAGCCATTTCTCACCGGGCATAAAGGAATTATCCAGCCCAATCTCCCACTCCGGCTTGTGCCAGGGGCTACTGATGTCAGATAACTTATAATGGTAATAATTGGCAGAAGCCTGAAGTCTGTACCAATTCTCATATTTCCAGCCAATGCCCACATGGTAATTCAACAGCTGGGTGATGCCATCGTAGATTAACTGAAACTTGGCGCTATCACTTACATGATTACCATAGAAGTGCATGTTTGAAAACTCGCCAAACTTAATGCCTGCTTTGTAGGTCAATTGGTCGTTGATTGCTCCAGTGACACCGGCATCAGCCTGGAAATTCTGCACCGTGTTTAGGAGCTGTGCACTCGGCCCAAGGAACGGGTTTTCCATGGCAAAGTCATAATAAGTCTTTCTGATCACATCGCCCTCATACTCCGCATAAATGCCAAAAGACTCAGAAAGATGGTAGGATGCAAATAAACTTGGGAAAACGTGGAAATTGGAGCTCTTGTTTACTAGTTCATCATTTTCCAGCACAAGGTTAGCCCCTGCCCTCACTTTAAAGTCCTCGTTGGTATATTCCACGTAAGGAAAGATTTTCGCATAGTTCCTGTTAATATCGGAATAAAGTGAGTCGGACGGAGAAGAAATAAATACCTGGGCTTCAACGCCTCCTTTAAGCCTGTCATCATCCGCTTTTATTTCTAATGACGCCTTCATTCCGGCTTCATGTTCCCGGGCTAAATAATTGTCATTAAACAAACGCAATGAAAGAGAGGCTTGGTAATTAAACATTTCTTGCCGGGAAATTCTTCTCAGCCCCACACTGCCGTAAATGGTATTAAATATTTGGCTGATACCTTCAGCTTGAGTCTCTATACCGGGGATGGTACGATAACCGTAAAAATGATGCTTGTCGCGGTCATAGCCTAACTTACCAAAAAACTCAATGTCCTCCTGAAAATAACTTGCATCCAGCCGTATGTTTGTGTGGTCTTCGGCAGAATTTTTCCCATCAACCGGGCCTACATAAAAGCCTTGATGTTTTAAGAAAACTCCAAAATTCAAATAGTCGCTTTCAATACTATTGATGTAAAGTTCTGCCAGAGGCGATTGGTAATTCCCATACCCTACCTTGGCATAATTATGATACAGCATCCCTCTAGGGTCAGGAAAGTTCTTTACAGAAGGTTGTGTATCGGTGATTACCGGCTGAAGATCCAAAAAGAAGTTCTTCACATCATACGAATAGCTCCCTTTGCTTTGGGTATTGGGAAGTGTTGGAGTTCGCTCAAACACCCGAGGTTGCTTGGGCAACGTCAAAACCCTACCCTTTCTGATAATAAACTCAGCGTCTTTGATCTCCCCACGCTCCCTAGCTTGGGTATCCTGAGCGAATGCCGCGGAAATTTGAATCAAGACGGTGAAACAAAATAAAAACAGACTTCTATACATGCTATTATTTGATATACCTTGGTGTTTTTAATTGAGCGTGCGGAGCATGGCATTGGCTTCAGTTTTGATCTCCTCATTGGAGGACTTTTCTACAATAGATTCCAGTGTGGCCTTAGCCTGAAAATCTTCCCCTAGTGCTACGTAGTTTTTGGCCAACAAGATAAAACTCTTACCATACCAGAAATCATACATTCCAAATGGTCCTGAGAAATCGAAAATAGTTTCATTTGACTGGACAAACCTTTCCTGTTCATGGAAATGTAAGGCTAATAGATACAGCGCCTCTGCACCTTGAATCGTTTTATACTCATTGATTAATGCCATTAAAGCATCCTCTGCCTCTAGTCCCATTCCTTGTTGGAGTAAGGACTTCGATTTGATCAATAAAGCGGTGGCCTCGGAATCCGCTGTGATATTCCCTAACGCAATGACTTTATCTGCATAAAAAGATGCAGAATCAAATTTGGAAGTATGGTAATATGAATCCATTAATCCTTTATAAGCTTCATATTCCTCTATTTTATTCCTAGCACTTTGGGATGAACGGATGAAATATGGAATCGCCTTCGAATAGTTTTTATTCTCCATTTCAATCTCTGCAATTTTTTGGACGGCTCTTGCTTGCTGGGAAGTTCCATTGCTTTTCTCTAACTCATAGAAATACTGCAAAGCCTTGTTTTTGTCCCCTAGGCGATAATAGGCATCCCCCATAAAATACTGCGCCTCCTGTTTTTGGCTGGTCTGGGGATAGTTCTTAAGGAAAGTTTCGAAAGATGAAATGGATTCCTTAAAAGCCTGATTAAAGAATAGATTTTTGGCAGCTTCAAATTCTATGTTCTGAAGACTGGCATTGTCGGGGTTCGAATTCCTGTACGAAGCCAAGTATTTGGAGAACTCACCCGACCTCCCTTGCAACGAAAGCGTCTCCTGAAGTCCCACCAATGCTTCATTGGCATTGCCGGAATTGGGATAGGTGTCTAATATCCTTTTGTAATCATTGATAGTGGCATCGTAATTTTTAAGGGAATAGTTGGCTATAGCCCTACCTTCAAGCGCAAAAGGCACAAAAGGACTGTTACCCTTGGTATTGATCAATTGGGTAAAACCATCCCTAGCCGGAGCGAACTGGTTTTCTTCCATGTGTATCTGGGCTCTTTGGAATAGGGCATCTGCCTGATAAATGCTGTTAGGATAGTTGTTGATCATCTCGGTCAGCTGCTGAATCGCCTCACTGTTACGATTTTCAAAGTTCAAAACCACACCAGCACGGAAATGGGCATAGTCCGAGAACTGGCTTCTCTCCTGAATCGCCCTCCTAAAGGTAGCCAAGGCATTGGCAAATTTCTTTTGCACATAATACGTATCCCCTAAGCGGACAAGCGCTTCGTCATAATTTTCCTTGTTGGGCTTTCCTTGAAGTTTATCCGTATAGGTTTTATATTGAACTTCGGCTTTGCTGTACTGATCACTGTTGAAATAGGTGGAAGCCAAGCCGTAGTGTGTTTTGACCAGATAAGGGTCGCTGGCATTGGGTCTCAATCGAAGTACAGCCTCGTAGGATTTGGCTGCTTCCAGAAGGTTTTCGTTGGCGGCATGTGCCTCCCCTTTCCAAAAGTGGGACTGAATCAAAATTTCCCGGTCTACAGGATAAACTTGTGATTTTTCAAAGTAGCTCAGGGCGGGGGTATACTTCCCGTCCTTGTAATAGGTAATTCCCTGATAAAATGTAACTTTTTGGTAGGCCGCTTTAATTCTATCGGACTTATTGTTCAGCTTCTCGATATGCTCAATCGCCCTCAGGTAGTTGTTGGTATTTATCAAGGCCTCGCTCAAAAAGTTTTCCACTTCCTTTACATGAGGTCCTTGAGGATAAGAGCCTAAATAGGTATCCAATGCATTTACTGCATCCTGAAAACTTCCCCGCTCAAGATTTACTTTAGCATAGTTGAACAAAGCTTCTTCCTGTATGTTTCGGTCATGAGGGCTTTTGTATGCGGCACTGAAACTTGTCGAAGCGAATTGTGGGTTATTGAGTTTTAGATAAGCATGTCCCAAGTAATAGCTGGAAACCTGTCCCAACTTATCATTTTCCAAGGCCACCTCTTTGAAGTAATTACTTGCCTGCTCGAACTTCCCTATTTCATACTGGGCCACACCCGCTTTATATTTTTGGTCACGGGTTAAACTGCCTTTTCGGATGTTGGTATATGCATCATAATAAGTGGCCGCATTTACGTAATCTTTGTTCTCAAAAGAAGCTTCCGCCAGCAGCAGATAGATTTCTTCCTTCTTATCCAAAGCTCTTCTTGGATCCATCAATGGCGTGGCATAAGAGATTAAGGTATTATAATCTCCTTGCCGATAATACAGCGCTGCTAGCATGTAAGGAACTTTGGACGCATAGGTTGGAGACTTTTCAGCCTGCTGGAAATTCTGAATGGCCTTCGGGAAGTCCCCTGCTTCCATTGCAATAAAGCCTGAATAGTAATAAGCGTCCGGAACATACTCCGAGCCAGAGCGTTTAACTTGCTCAAAATACCCAGAAGCGTTGCTATAATCTGTTAGCTGAAAAAAAGAATAACCTGTTTTGAAAAGAACGTCCGCACTTTGTGCCGGACTGGTTTTAGCGGTGTTTACCTTTCTAAAATTATCTATGGCATTTCTGTAATCCCTTTTCCCAAAATAATAATCTCCTAAAAGATGAGCAGCATCGTTGGATTTGGGTTCTTTGGAATACACAGCGACAAACTCGCTAAGCAAACTCGGACCGTCTGGATTGTCTAAATGAAGGGCTGAAGCGGCATGATAAAATTCAACATCTACCTTCTGTGCATCATCCAATGGCCGCTCTTTCAAATATTCAAAGCTAAATTTGGATGCTGCATATTGTTGTTTGTGAAACAGTTCGAAAGCATCGTCGAACTCTTTGTCCACGCTGGTTTGATAGAAAGTAGATTGGGCATTGACTTGGCAGGCCAGAGCGGCAACCAAAAACAGGATGATGGTTTTCTTCATTATGATCAAAGCGTAATTAATGCATGATTTTAAATATCAGCTCCTTTAAAATTTGGGATTCGTCCCATCCGTTGGCATTGATACCTTTTGAACGTAAATCTGCTTCTTGCAAGTATCCGATGTTATCAATAACCTTGCCCAATCCGTAATTCTTTGCAGCTAGGAGGTATTCCTTAACAAAATACGGACTGACTTTGATCTTCGCTGCCATCTCCCTTTCAGGCAAGGTCTTGTTGGCGTGCACCAATAAAAGCCGGGAAAAATGCAGGTAAAGGAGCGAGATAATTGGGATTAAGGGATTGGATTTTTGGTTTTGGCTGAAATGGTTGATGATTTTATTGGCTTTCAGCACATCCTTAAAACTAATGGCTTTCGTCAATTCAAAATTGTTATAATCCTTGCTAATGCCGATGTACTGCTGGATGTGGTTGACGTCAATCTTAACCGGTTCCGTAAAATTGATCAACATTTTATCAATTTCATTGGTCAAAACGTCCAGCTTGTTGCCTATAGATTCGGCTAGCATATGTGCTGCTTTGATATCTACGGTATGGCCTTTTTGTTTAATGTAACTCTCTATCCAAGGACTGAGCTTATACTCCGGAATCTTCTCCGATTTGACCATCACGGCCCTTTTCTCCATTTCCTTGGCGAGAGGCCTTCTTCCGTCCAGTGTTTTATACTTGTGGGCGAAGACTAAAATAGTACTGGGCAATGGGTTTTTAAGGTAAGATATCAAGAGCTCGTATCCCCCTTCTTTGTTCAGGTCGGAAATATTCTGCGCCTCTTTGACAAGTACCACTTGGCGGTCAGCCATCATCGGAAAACGCCTGGCATTGTTCAAAATGGTGCTGACACTGGCATCTTTGCCGTAGATCACGATCTGGTTAAAGCCCTTTTCATGCTCCGGAAGCGCGTTCTTTTCTATAAAGTCAGAAATTTGGTCAATGAAAAAAGGCTCCTCCCCCTGTAAAAAATAAATAGGCGCATATTTGCCGGACTTCAGGTCCTTTAAAACTTCCTCTGGATTACTTGGCATGGATTTTCTTCAAACTAAAAATCAAAGATAAGAATAATTTAGCTTACCTCCCCTCACTTCTCTTTCAATAAATGAGCGAACCGTTGAGCTACTTTATCAATCTTTGGCCTCGAAACTTTTTGAATATAAGGATCCCTGGGATTGTGCTTCTCATAATCCTGATGATACACTTCGGCTATCCAGAACTTGCTGTAAGGGACCAGCTCCGTAACCACTTTACTTCTGTATTCTCCAGATGAATTTACTGCTTCAATTGCATCTAATGCCGATATTCTTTGCTCTTCATTATGGTAAAAAATGGAAGATCTATACTGCCTTCCTATATCCGGTCCCTGACGATTCAACTGCGTTGGATCATGGGCAGTGAAGAATATTTCAAGCAGCGTTTTATAATCAATCTGTTTAGGATTATAGTAGATTTCAACCGCTTCTGTATGACCGGTTTTTCCACCACTGACCTGTGCATAGGTGGGATTCCTTTCTTTCCCTCCGGCATAACCCGACACGGCTTCCTCAACCCCTTTAATTTGCTCGAAAGAGGCTTCCACACACCAGAAGCAGCCTCCTGCGAAAGTAGCCGTATCAAGTTTTGAATAATCAAGAGCGGCTTTCGCAGCCTGTTGGTTGTTCCTGCTATCCTGCTGTCCATTACATCCGAAAGACAGAGAAAGAAGTATCGATATCAATAGTAATCTGCTCATAGACGCTAAATTCTTTAATTAAATGTTTAATCTTAAGCCTTAACGGCATAAACCGGGTTTTAGTTGGGGTTGGGATATCGATTGTCAGAAAGAGATTCTATTTGTCCTTTTAATAAAAAACAAGTAATTTGAAACAACCTTTGAAAGAACACCGCGGCATTGATATCGTAAAAGTAATCATATGCACAATTCATCACATCAAAAGGACAACCCATGGATAAATTTCAGAAAGGAATCGAATATTTTAAAGAAGGAAAGTTTGTTGAGGCACTGGAAGTTTTCAACCAACTGTTAGCTGTGAATCCTTCCCACACCCAAAGCATCCTCTACCGGGGAAGAATCCTTTCGCGATTAGGTTCAGTCAAAGAGGCCTTAGATGACTTTGACCAGCTCGTGCTTATGGAGCCCACCAATGCCGATTTTATCAGTGATCGGGCGGTGGTTTTGCATATGTCCCAAAGAAACAAAGAAGCCCTTGCGGAGTTGGATAGGGCCTTGGAACTTGATCCTGATAATCCTTACCGGTATTCCAGCCGCGCATTTTTGAGAGACCGAATGGGAGACCATGTAGGGGCTATTGCTGATTATGAACAGGCACTGGAGATGGACCCGGAGGATGCGATTGCCTATAACAATAAAGGGATGGTGGAAGAAAAACTGGGCTACAAGGAAAAAGCAGTTGTTAGCTTCAAAAAGGCAGATGAACTGGTTGGCTATACTCCTAAAAACCCGGACTCAGCCCCCAAAGCAGCTTCTGGACCATCAAAGGAAATTCCCGAACAACTGAAAAACGCCAATCCTGAAAAGAAAGTCTCCCTATCGGCCTATCTGTCGACCTTCGGAAAGGTTATAAAAGATCATAACACGCGGGAGGAATTCTTTAAATTTGTAGCAGATAAATTTAAAGGCAAGAATTGATGTTCCCATAAAGAAGGAGGGAGTAGGTCTCCGTATGCCGAACCGGCCAAACCCCTTCTCTACACCTTCTTAATCACAAAAAGTGGCTTGTTAATAAAATAGGACATCTTCTTGGATAGGTTTTGCGTGAAGATCTGTTCAAACCAGCTCTTTTTCTTGCTTAAGGTAACTAGAATGTCGCCTTTGGCAGTAATCAAATAGCTTTCTAATCCCAGACCTGGCTCGTCGCGGTAGGACTTCAGCACATAATTCACCTTTTCGTAGTGGATAAAAGGCTGGATCTCCGAGACCATCGTTTGATGGAGTGCCTTATCTATTGCACGGATCTTCGTACCGACATGGACAATGTCTATTTCACTGTCATAGAATCGGGCCAGCTCTACCACCTTCTGAACAGCAAGCTTATCTTCTTCTATGTAGTCGGTCGCAAACACGAGCTTTTTGGGATGCTTAAAAAACACTTTGCGCGGGATGATAAACACATCCTGCTCAGCTTGTTCTATAATTTGGCTGGATCTCGTACCTATATAGTTTTTCTTGAAATCATTTACCCCTTCCGTCCCCATTACGATCAGGTCGACGTTGTTCTCGTTGGCAAAGTCAATAATAGCATCCACCACTGTACCTTCTTGGATCACCGACTCACAAGATTTCAAACCTTGATGAACACTTTCCTTTTGAACTTCCAAGACGAGGCTGTCAAGTTTGGTTTGGGCAAACGACATAAATTGTTGCTCTTCCTTATTTTTGCTGAAAAGCTTAAGATAATCTTCTTTATCGGGAACATGAAAAAGGATTAGCCTCGCCTGGTATCTCTCCCCCAACTTGGCGGCATACTCAATGGCATTAAGGGAACATTCTGAAAAGTCAGTGGGACAAAGTATCGTAAAAACGTTCATAATCGTAGTTTTAGGTTCTACTAGCTATGCTGCCGGGCGATCAAAAAGAAGTCTAAGATCATTCGGTTCAAATTAATTTGTTTAAGGACCTCTCAAAATAAAGGCCATTCATTATTTCCTGCTGACATAGGGATTATCTTTAATATAAAACCTCCAGCACAATAAAGCATCTTCTTCGGCATAATCCACTCCAACACGTGTGGTTTGAATAATTTCGAGATCTTGCCCCCCTCCCTCTTCCACCCCTAACCAAATAGAAGAGTTGGAGTCATAAAGTGTAATGTCATTGAGATTACGTGTAATTCCCAAAGCACCGGCCAGCTTTCCTGGCCCATTGGTAAGGTTGATTCGGTTGTGGATCTTCCTCCGGTTCTCCATGATGTCAAGCCCCCTTAGCGGTTCCACTGCCCGTATCAGAACTGCATTGGGTTCATTTTCCTTATTGGTTACAATATTGAACAAGTAATGTATTCCATAACACAAATACACATAACTCCTTCCCCCCTCTTTAAACATCACTTCTGTTCTGGGCGTCTTCCGGTTAGGGTAAGCATGACAGGCTTTATCCATACTTCCGTTATATGCCTCCGTCTCTACTATCCGAGAAATTGTGGTTTCGGCGTCGATGTCTGTTACGATGATTTTTCCCAACAGCTTTTTGGAAATGTCAACAACATCGCCTTCTAGATAGAAACTTTGGGGAAGAGCTTTAATATTCAACATGTATATTTGAACACAATTCTAAGTTAAAGAATATCTATTATAAAAAAAACAAAAACTAGTAATATACTTTCAATTCAAAAGACAATTTATTTAAAAAAAACGTTCATTGGATGCTGCTTTCTAATCCCCTAGTAGGATAAGGAAATGGTCTCCCCTTCCTTCCCTACTAGAAGCGTCTAAGTTCAATACAATTAACTCCTCATCTAAAAATCTAACCTTACAGATATTCCATAGTTTGCAGGATCTCCCAGATGTGCGGCACCAAAGTTATAGGCGTAATCAACATATCTTGTATCCAAAATATTCCTTGCCCACAGAGCAAGTCCGATGGGACCTTTCTGCAATCCAAGCCTGGCGTTTACCAAGTGATAGGGATCTTGTCTCAAGGTATTTTGAAGGTCGAAATAGGTTGTGCCTAGCCAAAGCCATTCTGCTCTCGCCAATAGTTGGATATCGCGTGAGTTATCCAGAGTTTTGTTGTATTGCACAATCAGATTGGAGGTGAATGCCGGTGTGAACAATTGCTTATTCCCTGTAAGGCTCTCATTATCCTGCTCTCCTGCGATCAGAAGTTCCTTAAACTCTGCATCCACCACTCCGCCGTTCCAAGTCAACATGAAATTTTTGCCGATTAAAGCAGTAAGCTCCGATTCAATTCCCATGCTCGTCAGTTCCCCCTCATTCCGCGTGATCACAAAGGCTTCCGGCAGCGTCAATTGAGGTACTTGAATATCTCTCACTGTGGTATAAAATGCGCTTAAATTCCATCTTAAGCGCTTGTTCAACAATTCGTTTTTTAGCCCTAGCTCAAAATTGTTGCTGAACTCCGGCTCGTAGCCCAACAAAGCTGGCTGTGAAGGGTCTCCAGTGACTTGTGAGAGTCCCCCCGCGCGGAAGCCCCTGCTGTAGGAAAGGAAGAGCAATTGTTCATTGGGAAAGTTATAGGACAAAACTGCCTTAGGAGACAAGGCACTGAAATCTACCTTGCCTGTT
The DNA here is from genome assembly GCA_035307285.1 of Cyclobacteriaceae bacterium. Taxonomy (GTDB): domain Bacteria; phylum Bacteroidota; class Bacteroidia; order Cytophagales; family Cyclobacteriaceae; genus DATGMS01. Next base: position 711 of record DATGMS010000327.1, on the reverse strand, counting down.
GTGTCTGCCTGTATGACAATGGGATCCATACCTTCCATTAAGAATTCCCCTCCTCCGGTAAGTTCCCTGTGTTCGCGGTCATAACGTAAACCTATGGCAAGGTCCAGCCTTTCCGTAAGCCGGTATTCGCCCTGTCCAAACAGAGCGATTCCATTGCTCTTGCCCCTATTGGTGGTGACCAAGGTACTGTATGGTGCGCTGCCATATAGATCACCAATTTCACCGAAATACGTCCCTTGCTTTACTGGATCTTCTTTGACGAAACCAAAAAGTCCTACCAGCCAAGAGAAATTAGAATTCTCCTCTTCTCCAGAAGAAAGCCTGAATTCCTGTGTCCACACATTCACCTTGTTCCAGTCCTTACCGTAATTGTTAACTATGGATACAATATCCATAGGGGAAAAATCTCCATCTATGGGATCTTCGTATATCCTGTAATTGGATTGGAAGGAAGTTTGGGAGCTGAAGTCTAATCGCCCGGCATAATCCACTACAAAAGATGCGTTGGAAACATTGTCCACCATTCTAGTCAAGGTGTTCTGGTTAAGACGGAAGGGCTCCTCCATGGCTTGTTCAAAACTTCCTGCCAAAGGAAAGGCTCCATTATTTCTCGCCCCGCTATGTTTAAAGTTCAAGGTGAACGACCAATATTGGTCGGCCAGATATCTCAGATAGTAATTGCCAAGCAGCGTGTTTCGCTTGTCATATTTG
>DATGMS010000326.1:0-3340 GCA_035307285.1 Cyclobacteriaceae bacterium | reverse complement strand
TCGACTTTAACTTTAGAGGAATATAATTAGAAGTAATTAACTCTTCCAGAAACTGTTTTTTGCCAATTGTATCTAACTTGTCTGTTAACCCAATAAAGTCTGAAGATAAAGTGATGTTGTTGTAATAATAGGTCCACCATTTCATAAAATCCGATTGCAATTCCTCCAAATCAACTTTAGGCTCCTGGATAGGTATATCTTCGGATTTGGTTTGAAAAGAGAAATTAAGGATTGAAAGAAAGATGATTATGATGATTTGGTTCGTTTTCATGATCGTTTCGTAGGTACAGGTTGTTGACTACTCTCTCATCATTCGGGTTCTCCCGTGAAAAAATATCTCTCTGATAGAAAGGTTTAAGAAATAATAATACCTAATCTTTAGCAATAAATCAAAAAGCACGATCGGTTATTAAATATTAAATCCTAACAACAAAAAAAGGCACCAAGCCACGATAAAATCTTCGCAGCTTGGTGCCTTTGGACATAATAAGTGTCCGTCTATCTTTTAGAGCTGTAGTTAGGTGCCTCGCTAGTGATATTCACATCGTGGGGATGGGATTCCCTCACACCGGCAGAGGTGATTTTCACGAATTTACCGTTTTCCTGTAGGTCCTCGATGGTAGGCGTACCGCAATAGCCCATACCGGCCTGCAAACCACCCACCAATTGATAAAGCACTTCGGAAACAAGCCCTTTGAAGGCTACTCTTCCGACGATACCTTCCGGCACCAGCTTTTTGATATTGTCCTCGGCATCTTGGAAGTACCGGTCTTTGGAGCCGGATTCCATGGCCTCCAGGGAACCCATGCCCCGGTAGGTCTTGAACTTCCTTCCTTCAAAAATCACCATTTCACCGGGGGCTTCTTCCGTCCCCGCCAAAATGGATCCCACCATAATGGAACTTGCCCCTCCGGCAATCGCCTTCACGATATCACCTGAATAACGAATCCCTCCGTCTGCAATAACCGGAACACCAGTTCCTTTTAAAGCTTTCGCACATTCAAATACAGCGGAAAGCTGGGGAACGCCAACCCCTGCAATTACCCGGGTGGTACAGATACTGCCTGGTCCTACCCCTACTTTTACCGCATCAGCACCGGCTTCAGCCAGGGCAACTGCCGCCTCTGCGGTTGCGATATTGCCGACGATGACCTCCAGGTCGGGAAACTGCGTCTTGATCCGCTTACAGGTGTCAATAACACCTTTGGAATGACCGTGGGCTGTATCTATAGAAACGACGTCTACGCCAGCGGAAATCAAGGCTTCTACTCTTTCGACAATGTCGGCGGTAACTCCAACAGCGGCTCCTACCCGTAGACGACCGTATTCGTCCTTGCAGGCGTGCGGCTTATCCTTTCGCTTAAGTATATCTTTATAAGTGATCAGGCCAATCAGCTTGTACTCTTCATCCACGATGGGAAGTTTCTCTATTTTATACTCCTGAAGGATTTCTTCCGCCTGCTCCAGGGAGATACCGGCTTTAGCGGTAATTAGGTTTTGAGTCGTCATGATATCTTTAATCAAGACGTTTGAATCTTTGATAAACCTTAAATCCCTGTTGGTGATAATGCCTTTGAGATATCTATCTTCGTCGACGACGGGAATACCGCCAATGTTGTATTCGCTCATGATGGCCTGGGCGTCTTTGACTTTGGCATCAATCTGAAGGGTGACGGGATCGAGGATCAGGCCACTTTGGGATCTTTTTACCTTCCTGACCTGGGCGGCTTGTTGTTCCATGGACATATTCTTATGAATAAATCCTATGCCCCCTTCAAGGGCAATGGCAATGGCCAATTCTGATTCCGTTACGGTATCCATAGCAGCGGAAACTATGGGAATGTCCAGGCGGATTTTTTTAGTAAGTTGTGAGGAAGTGTTGGTGTCTCGAGGCAATACTTCGGAGTAGCCCGGTACCAGAAGCACGTCATCATAGGTGAGTGCTTCGAAAAGGAATTTATCTGTGTTGAGGTTCATGGCAAATTTGGTTTAGGTAACCCTATTTGCCCGTCAAATATACGAACAAAAGTTTAATGTATATGGATGGACTAAAATAATAATTGAAATTTAATGTCCCCTTTTGCCGATGTAGGAAATTTTATTCTGGTTGTAAAAATATAGAATGTAAATAACCGACACTCTTCCAAAAGATGTGATTAATCGTCCAAACAACTCCTCCGCTAATTGGCTATTGTTGGAGAGATACATAATGTTTCTCTTTGGGTCATAATAACAATCAAACTTTTACAACCATCAAAACATCTTATGCAATGAAAAAGTCAATTTTAAAAACTACTTTAAACTTTTCGGTTTTGGCACTCGCCCTATGTTTTTCCTGTGGCGATAAAGAAGACAGGGTACCTCCGATTGAAGACAAGGACGAGGTCGCCGGCGGGATGCTGAAAATGAAGGTCAACGACGCCGACTGGAGTGCCAAATGGGCCTACACGATCACCACTCCTTTAGATGAAGAAGAAGATGACCACTTTTTAGTATTTGTCACAGGTGCCACAGGGGAATATACTTCAGAGGAGGATCCCAACGGAGATGCACTATCGTTCTACATTGCTATTCCAAAAACCAAGTTCAATAATCCGGTAGGATCCTACAAGATGGTTAGCCTTGATTACATGGATGAAGAAAATCCTGCTGCCGCCGTTTTCAGCAAGGTAAACGGCAACCAATCTACAGTATATGTATCCATGGACAAGGAAGGCGAAGGCAAACCGGTAGGAACGATCTCTATCGAGAAATTCAAAATTGGGCAGCAGAAACTTCTGGGACAGGACTTGGGGCAAGGCTATCTTGAGCTATCAGGTTCCTTCACCGTCAATGAGATGGTCGGTTTTGACGGAGGGGAAAATCCACTGGAAGAAACCCTGAAGCTTACTAATGGCAAGTTTGACGTGAAAAACGGCTGGAACGGGGGAATTGTGGGAATGAACGCTGGAATTGTAGGGGGTTCTTTGTAATTTTTTGGGTGTATGAACGGCCGCCTGTAATGGGCGGCCGTATTTTTTTAATTTCGCCTTGCGTGACCGTAATTTCAAGAAAATGACCGTTTCCTATAAGACTATAGGCAACCCATCATTCTAGTCCTTCTTTTTTAGCTTCGCAATATAAAATCCATCAAAGCCGCTCTCGTGCGCCAGCACTTTTTGGTCTTCCAGTAGCTCGAAGTTTTTGCCGCTTTCGCTTTGTAGGAAAGCGGATACCTGATCCTGGTTTTCAATGGGAAGAATACTGCAGGTGGCATACACCATGATTCCCCCCGGCTTCAGGACCGTGTTATAGTTCTCCAGGATGTCTTTTTGGATAGCCAGCACTTTTTCTATGGACT
>DATGMS010000325.1:0-19965 GCA_035307285.1 Cyclobacteriaceae bacterium | reverse complement strand
TAAACCGCCTTGAGGCTTATATCCATACTTTTGATGTGATGGGTCAGTTCGCCGACAGATATGAAGTCCACGCCGCATTCAGCCACCTTTAACAGGGTTTCTGCGGTTATTCCTCCTGAAGCTTCTGTTTTGCAATGGTCTCCGATCATCATGACTGCTGTTTTCATCATCTCGTAATCCATATTATCCAGCATGATAAAATCTACTCCTCCTACTTTCAATACTTCCTGTACCTCCTCAAGATTCCTGGTTTCTACCTCAATCTTCAGATCCAGATTTTTCGTCTTCAAATAACTGTGCGTCGCTTCAATACTCTCCCTTATTCCTCCTGCAAAATCCACATGATTGTCTTTCAGCATGATCATGTCGTAAAGGGCAAATCGGTGGTTCTCGCCTCCTCCCAGAGCTACGGCCCACTTTTCTATTAACCTAAAATTTGGGGTGGTTTTTCTCGTGTCTAAAAGTTTAGCTTTAGTGTGGCATATTAAGGTGCTAAAATGGTGGGTCTTGGTGGCAATCCCGCTCATTCTCTGAAGGCAATTGAGGACAAGCCTTTCTGTGGTGAGAATGGAAATAGCATTGCCTGTTACAGTCAATCCAATATCTCCCTTTTTAACTTTCTGTCCATCTTCAAGTAATAGGTGTACCTGAAGTGACGGATCATAATATTCAAATATCATTTTTGCCAACTCCAACCCGGCAATGATCCCATCCTCCTTTATCAGAAGATGGGCCTTGCCTATTTTGTCTGAAGGAATTGCGGCCAGTGAGGAATGGTCACCTTCGCCAACGTCTTCATTTAATGCAGCTTGAATGAAAGAATAGATTTTTTCGGAAGTTAAATACGGTTTATTCACAGAAATAGCTATAAAATGAGAAAGCAGATTACTCTTTGCTGAATTCAATACTGGAAATTCGGGTCTTTCCGTTTTCTTTTGTTCCCTTGACCAAAACTTTGAAGTTATCGCCACTCACATATTTTCCTATCAAATGCCAGGATTTATCGGTCGATTCATCTTGGTGGAGCACCTTAAATTCTTGTACGGGATATTTTCTAAAGAAGTCTCTGATTACAAGCTCAGCTTGGTTACTGGAGTAATCGCTGAGGGTATTGTTCATGTTTAGCGTAATAGACTCCTGAAAGAATTTCCCTAGACCCTTACTCGATGCTGTCTGTAAAGATTCGATGATTTTCTCCGTCGTCTGTGCAGTGGATTGTTTGGGAAGTAATGCAATCATAATAATCCCAAAGAAGAAACAAACTAACGTAATATTTTTAAGCATAATGCGGGCTAATCAAATTCCAAGCCAAATAAATGATTCTTTTGGAGGCGAAATAACGGCCAAATATAGAAATTTGTTTAGGTTGATTTCTCTTTCCTTCCTCATATAATGTCATTATTTTGCGCCCCATTGTACATAATACATTATATTTACGACATGAATAAGAAAGTTTTACTCATGATTCTGGATGGTTGGGGTATAGCAACAAATCCGGATGTTTCTGCTGTTGACAAAGCAAATACACCATTTATAGATAGTCTTTACACTAAGTATCCGCACTCCACATTGCAGGCCTCCGGCCTCGCCGTAGGTCTTCCCGAGGGACAGATGGGAAATTCGGAAGTGGGCCATATGAACATCGGAGCCGGAAGGGTGGTCTACCAAGATTTGGTCAAGGTAAACAAGGCAGTAGCCGAAGGAGACCTAAATACTAACCCCATTCTTCAGAAGGCATTTTCTCAGGCTCAAGCGTCCCGCAAAAAAGTGCATTTTATCGGATTGGTTTCTGACGGAGGAGTCCATGCCCATATTGATCATGTCAAAGGGTTATGTGATGCTGCGCATTTCAATGGAGTTAAGGATGTTTTTATCCATGCCTTCACGGATGGAAGAGACACTGATCCTAAAGGCGGGCTTGCTTATCTGGAGGATCTTCAAAATCATTGCACCACTTCTGTAGGTAAAATCGCTTCTGTAGTAGGGAGGTACTATGCCATGGATAGGGACAAAAGGTGGGAGCGTGTAAAACTCGCTTATGATGCACTCGTGCACGGTGAAGGGGAGAGGTCAAAGAATATCGACAATTCCATAAGAAAGTCCTACGATAATGGCGTTACTGATGAGTTTATCCGGCCGATCATCCAAGTGGATGATTTAGGTAGGCCTATTGGTTGTATAGAAGATGGTGACATCGTCATTTGTTTTAACTTTAGGACGGACAGGGGGCGTGAAATCACAGAGGTTTTGACCCAAAGGAGTTTTGAAGATTATAGCATGAGAAAATTAAATCTTCACTATATCACCTTTACCACCTATGACGAAACTTTTGAAAATATTGAAGTAATTTTCGAGAAAGACAATTTACAAAATACTCTGGGCGAAATTTTGGCGGTGCATGGTAAAAAGCAAATAAGAATAGCCGAGACTGAAAAGTATCCCCACGTCACTTTCTTCTTTTCAGGAGGAAGGGAGCAGGTATTCGAAGGGGAGACACGGATCCTGTGTAGCTCACCGAAAGTGGCTACCTATGATCTTCAGCCCGAGATGAGCGCGTTTGAAATTGCTAAAAAGATCAATATAGAGCTCTACAAGAAAGAGGCGGACTTCATCTGTCTTAACTTTGCCAATGCGGACATGGTGGGCCATACGGGAGTGTTTGAGGCTGCGGTAAAAGCCTGTGAGGCGGTGGATAAATGCGCGGAATCGGTGATCACCACAGCATTGGAAAACGATTATACCATTATCGTGATTGCTGACCACGGTAACAGCGATTGTATGGTCAACCCCGACGGATCACCCAATACGGCGCACACCACTAGCCTTGTTCCTTGTATTATGGTGGATAATAAAAGCAGACTGGAAGTAAGGGACGGCAAACTTGGGGATTTGGCGCCTACCATTCTCAAGCTTTTGGGCGTAGAGATTCCCTTGGAAATGAAGGGCGATGTCTTGTTATACTAACATGCTGAAAAAGGCCTTGATGGTGATGATTATTGGGTTGCATTTATCTTGTTCTCAAGATAAAGCGCAACCCATGGATAATCCCATTCAACTTGACAAGTATTTTCCGCTTAAGGCATTTGTCGAAAAACAGGTGGGACTTCTTGACGGTGCCAAGGTCAGTAAAACTATTGCTATTAGCGGCGAAGAAGACCATATTGAGCTCTTTATGGATGCAGAGGCATGGAGAAAGGAACTTGATATTTTTATTCAATCCGACATTAATAAGGCGTCCCTGGCTTCCTCTTATGATACAGAAGAAAGTCCAGACCTTATCATCCATCGCTTGAAGCCCGGAGAAAAGTCTTCTATTCAGGAAATAAGGATTGCTTTTGATGATGATGAAATAAGCCGCATCAACTTCATTTCGGATCAGGATGAATTTTTTTATACGTCACGATCGATAGGGGAAATGGTAATGGATGTAAGTTCGGGCCTAATCCAATCCTATGAGGTATCCGGCTCCCAAAAAGTGTGGTTCCTTCCGACCAATGAAATGAACGTCAGAGGAGAGCTTGTATCCTCGGATTGATTCCATTTAGAGGTCTGTAGTAGTTCGTCGCCGCTTCTGGACAATAAAAATCACGTGCTAAGATCAAACACTCCACGCTATTTTTTGTCAAGGAGATCCCTCCCAGGTATGGTTGCAGACCAAGAAAGCCTTCTCCCATTCGTTCTCTTATAGGCAATACGGCATGAGAAATAAACTCATGCCGTTTTCTTGGTGAAAAATCCCCCTTATACAAAGGCGAAAAACACCAGCCAAATGATAAGTAATATCGGTAATAAAACAGGGAGAGAGAACCTTATAATATAACCGAAGAAAGACGGCATTTTAACTCCATTTTGTTCTGCGATGGATTTGACCATGAAGTTGGGGCCATTTCCGATATAGGTCATTGCTCCAAAAAATACCGATGCTATCGATACGGCCAATAGCTCAAAAGAGGAATCTAAGTAGCGGTCTGCTGCGAAATCCCTAACTTGCTGAATATTATTGATATCTGCACCTTGAGACGCCATGGCGGCTGCCAGGAAGTTCAAATAGGTTGGAGCATTGTCCAGTACTCCTGAAAGAACACCTGTACCCCAATAAAGGGTGTTGTGGTTGATGAGAGCAGACCCTTCTGGTGACTGAGCAAAATTCCCTACCAGTTCCAACGCTGGCATCATGGTACCGAAGATGCCCACAAATATAAAGGCTACTTCCCGGATAGGTTCAAAATTGAACTCATTGCCCCTAATTGCCTTTTGATCAGCAAAGCGGTAGGATAGAAAAGCCACTGACAACATGATGATTTCCCTGATGAAAGAAAATTTCATCCCGTCATAATGGATCGCCGGAACCCATTCAAGCACATTGGGATCAAGAAACACGGAGATGATAATAATCAATAGCCAAAGGAAATTTTTCTGCCCTATTAGCGAGAACTTGTTACTGTATGTTTCTTCCTGCACGATATCGTCATTGGCAGCCTTCCCAAATCGTTTGTCCACAAAATAAAATACAGTTGCCAATATGCCTAAAGCCAGTACCCAAGCCGGCCAATTATGTTCCAAAGTCCAGAAAAACGGTACCCCCTTCAGAAAGCCGAGGAATAGTGGAGGATCTCCAATCGGAGTAAGGGAGCCTCCAATATTACTCACCATGAAGATGAAAAAGATGACATGGTAGGCCTGGATGTTATTCTTGTTCAGCCGGATAAATGGTCGGATCAATAACATGGACGCTCCAGTAGTACCAATTAGGTTGGAAATTAACGCTCCTATCAGCAGCAGGCCAACATTAGCCAATGGGGTGGATTTTTTGTCGATTTCGATCAAAATTCCACCTGAGGCAACATAGAGCGAAGCTAATAAGGCAATAAATTGAATGTATTCCGCGAGGGCATGGACAGGTTGATGTACATTATTCAAGATAAACAGGTAGTATGTCACCACCACAACGGCCAAGCCTACAGCAATCTTAGGATAATTATGGTGCCAGAAACTCTCATAAAACAGAGGTCCCGTAGCTATCATTAGAAGCAAAACTACAAATGGAATCACCAGCCAGACCGGTGCGTGGCCATGTTCTTCAATATGTTCTGGGTCTAAAATGGATTGCGGTACTTCATTGGGGTCTTGATCGACTCCTGATTCAATGGTCACTTGTTCAGATTGGTCGTTTTCTTGGGCGGTTAGAAGAGGTGGATTTGCAAAAAATGCAAAACCGAGTATCATTGTATATAAAACAATAATTTTTTTCATAGGGTGGTGATAATGGTTTGGTCCTGGTTTATTTTAAGGGTGAAATGAAAATAATATAGACCGATCCTTTGGGATAGGCGTGTTTCCGTTTCGCTAAACTACCGATTTTGGATCAAATGATACAAATAAAATAAGGATGGCTGGATAATTTTTAGTTTGAATCCTATTTATGTCATTAAAATCCGTAAAAAGTACCTCCAGAGCTGTCTTTGCTCGCCCCAGTCACTGTGCTCAGGCAATTTATTTCACCTCTCCATCTCAGAACACCAAGAAAAGCAAAAATCAATGCCTCTTTAAAATCCACCGTATCATGATCGGGGATAATAAGTAGAATTTTGTCTCCGCAACTTATTTTCAGCTGCTGTATGAAATATTTGTTATAAGCTCCTCCCCCGGTAACCAACATAGTGGACGGGGTGTCTCTCCCTTTATAATAGCTTGAGACAACCTCGCTGATACGGCGACTGAAATGCTCCACCAAGGTGCATAGCATATTCTCTGGTCGAGTCTTAAAACGACCGAGCAGCGGAAGATAAACTGCTTCAATATCTTCTCTTCCCAAGGATTTAACCTTGTCCTGATGATAAATAGGAAGGTTTTCGAGCTTCTCCAGCAACTCGGGGATTAGTATGCCTTGCTCTGCCAATTTTCCCTGATCATCATATTGTAATCCTCTTTCGTTGGCGAAGCGGTTTAGTAGAATATTGAATGGGCTTACATCAAAGGCCTTTCTCCCCATAGAAGTCTCCATAGAGATGTTTGCAATGCCCCCGAGGTTTAGGCAATAGTCATACTCTCCAAAGAGGAGCCTGTCTCCAATGGGGACAAGAGGGGCGCCCTGTCCTCCCAACATGACATCTAATGACCGGAAATCGTTGATCACGGGTAATCCGGATGCATGGTGTAGCGCCCAACCATTTCCTATTTGAAGGGTGAGCCCCTTGTCCGGCTGGTGAAAAACTGTATGTCCGTGCGAGGCAACGGCATCAGGGGAAAAGCCGTTGTCTTCACAAAATGACCTGACACGCTGTCCCATCCATTTCCCGAACAGAATGTCAAGGTGCGCAAGTTCTTCTCCAGCAAAGCGATGGGCTAGCTTTAGGCTTTCCTCTAGGGAAGGGGGGAAAGGGGTGGTTTCGGATTTTATGATTTGGAAGGACCAGCTTTCTTCTTTTGTGAATTTACAATAAGTGATATCGAGGCCATCTCCGGAGGTCCCTGACATCAAACCGATCATCTTGTACTTTTTTGGGATGGTCATGAGGTTAAAGTTTGTTAAATACAGGTGGGTAAAGATAAATTTTATGGTGGAATTGCCTTGATTTTTTTTTTAATGGTTAATTTTAGAACCTGTTAACCGTAATTGTTCTGCTGTTGCTGATATAAATAAAGGACGATGGGGAGCTTTGAGGGGGCGATTTGAACATCATAAGAATAAAAGATAATTTAGCGGTCCGTCTAATCTACCGCTATCACATTCAATACTAACCATGAGGAGCAATTGGTTTTAATTTAAGTTGGTGGTTCTAACTTACTTTGAAAGCTTAACAAAAGACTACATATTTGCGATCTCCAATTCGATCCTTTAAGGGGGAAATTGAATATTTAAACTACAATGTCAATAAAAAATAAACTGTCTTTACTCGGCGTTTTTTGCGCTACTTTCATACTGAACGAAGGTTTTTCACAATCTAGCTCTTCCACATATAGCTCATTTGGCATAGGGGATTTCAACAATTCAGGACTTACCCATAATCAAGCTATGGGAGGTTTGGGGATTAGCTATGGGAATGGTTTTAATGTTAATCTGGTGAACCCGGCACTTGCTGTTAAGAACACAGCTTTTAATTTTCAAGCGGCCTTTAATTATAGCAGGATATCTGCAACTTCTGATGTTCAAAAACAGCAACTGGACGGAGGTGGTTTGAACTATGTAGCCATGTCATTGCCGGTTGCTCCAGGGAAGTGGGCCGTAGGATTAGGGCTGAATCAGATAAGCAGCGTCAACTATAATCTTTCCGCCACGAGTGCAGTTGAAAACTCTGATCTTTTATCTGTAAATAATATACAGGGCGATGGCGGGATTACAGAAGCGTATCTACAGACAGGTTTTCAGCTTTTCAAAAATTTTAATGTGGGGATACATGGCTCCTATGTTTTTGGATCCACCATAAGAACCAATCAACTGGTTCTTACAGACGAGGCATCAGGACCTGTTGGCGTGTCTACTGAATATTATGAAAGGCTGACACTGAGTGATGTTGCGGTGAAAGGCGGCATACATTACCTGCAGAATATTGGCAACGAAAAATATTTAAACTTCGGTGCTATTTACCATATATTTGGAAATATAAAAGGTGTTGAATATGCCAAGGTTGCGGATCTGGGTCAAGCGAGCGATCCGAATTCCAATGGAGATATTCTGTCAGACAATGTCAGTGGATCAATTACGTTACCTAATAAATTAGGTTATGGCGTATCTTTTGAGAAAATCAATAAATTTGTCATAGGACTGGAGGCACAACACCAAAATTTTAGCGAATATAGGAACTTCAATGGAGGATCAGATGACCTTCAGGATGCTTTCAAGGTAGGTCTGGGGGCTCAATTCGTGCCAAATATATATTCTATGGACAACCTACTAGACAGAATAACATTTCGTGCAGGAATGGAATATGAGAAAACTCCATATTATATTTCGGGGAAAAGCATCAACGATATTGGCATCAATTTTGGAGGATCGATTCCGATGAACAATTTGTCAATGATGAACATTGCGTTGAAGTACGGAAGCAGGGGGAATACCGAAAATGGATTGGTAAGAGAGAACTACTTCAAGATTTCACTTGGAATTTCTATCAACGATAATACATGGTTTTATAAAAGAGTATTTGAATAAATCACAACTATGAAAATGAAAATTGCAAACTTGGTGGGATTGATGTCCTTTGCAATAATAGGACTTGCACAAGCACAAGACAACTGGAAGTGGCCTGCAGATGCTGCAGCTGAGTCCAAGGCTCGGGAATACAATGCGGCCTACAACGATCTCAAAAAATCGGATCAATTTGTGGCTGCCACTAAACCCCTCAATTGGCTTTTGGTAAATGCTCCAGACCTGAATGAAGCCTTGTATATTAATGGTGTAGAGGTCTACGCTGGTGCTGCTGAGGCTACTAGTGACGAAGCGCAAAAGAGAGTTTATCAGGATTCTGTCATTGCCCTTTATGAAAAACGGAAGGAAATATATGATAACGAAGCCAAATGGATTGAAAATAAGGCATACTATGCCTATTCTTTCTACAAAGGGGACAAAGAAAAAGTGGCTGATGCAGCATCGATGTTTGATCATGCTTTGGAATTGAACGGAAGCTTATCGCCGGGCTTAGTTGGGGCGTATTTTGATCTGATTTATAGAAATTATGCTTATAACAAAGCCTATACGCCTGAAGAGATACTTGCCAAATACGAACAACTAACCGGAATTTTGGATGAAGCTGCTGAGAAGGGCGCCGATGTTTCTGCTTCTAAAGGAACCCTGGATCAATTGCTGGTCCATATGGAGATTATAGATTGTGAGTTTATTGAGAAGAACATGGGGCCGAAATTAGCTGCGGACCCTGAGAACATGCAGTTAGCCCAGCAGATCTTTCAGTACTCCATTCAGTATAAGTGTACTACTAGCCCGTCATTTATGACTGCTTTAGAGGTTATTGATAAAAATGACCCTACCTTTTCTACTTCCCAAGTTATCGCCAGAAGGTATCAGCAAACAGGTGATTTTGATAGGGCTGAGGAAATGTTTCAAAAGGCGTTAACATTGGCTACCACTAACGAGCAAAAAAGTGAAGTACATTTGGACTTGGCGAAATTGCAGTCCGGTCAGGGTAAAAAATCACAAGCCCGAGCTTCTGCATTGAAAGCTGCTGAAGTAAGTAGTTCAGCAGCGTCAGATGCTTGGACTATCATTGGAAACCTCTACCTGTCTTCTACAAACGACTGTAGGGGAGGCCAGAGTCGAGTAAAAGATTATTCCATATTCATTGCTGCATATGATGCTTTCGCAAAGGCTGGCAACAACCAAGGCATGGCCCAAGCTAAAGCGAGATTCCCGTCTAAGGAAGAGATATTTACTGAAGGGTTCCAAGTTGGAGAGTCTATGAGTACCGGATGTTGGATTGGACAGACAGTTACTTTGGCGACTAGGGATTAATTTATAGTGTATTATACAATAAGAAAAGGCGGCTCTTCAAGGCCGTCTTTTTTGTTGTATAACTTTGTTTTAGATAACTCGAATTAATTGGTAAATTTGCGACATGAAGGTGCAATGTTTCTTTTGTTTATTATTGATCCTATTTGCCTCTTGTAGGGAAGATATAGATAAAAGCCAACTAGAGTTCTATGAAGGACCGATGAGAATAGGCCATGATATAGAACTGCTGCACAGTGACTCGGCCATCGTGGTGATAAAGCTTGTAGCCGCCAAGCAACTGGTCTTCAAAAATGGCGATACTCAGTTTCCCGAAGGGATTCTGATCAATTTTTATAACAAAGAAGGAGAATTGAGCAGTACCATCAGAGCGGACAAAGGGTATCATGAGAGAAGGACAAATCTGTATCGTGGGGAAGGAGATGTAAGGGTGCATAATATCACCAAAGAACAGAAGTTATCTTCAGAAGAACTTTTTTGGGATCCAAACAAAAAGATAATCTATACTGACAAGTTTGTCACCGTGGAAGAACCAAATAGGTTAATAAAAGGTACCGGAATGGAAGCGGATGAGGGGTTTAATGAATATCGATTTGACAAGCCTACAGGTGAAATCGAAGGTATTCTGGAAAGAAAGTAATCGAATGAGAATAATTGATGTAGTTTTGTTACCGCTTGCGGCAGCATTGGTAATCGTCGGGGCGCATATGACCATTACACAGGGGATAGTAGCTTCCTATCCTATTTTTATGATGGCGGTTACCTTGTTGTTTTGGTATAAATTCCGAAAAGCCAAGCAGACTGAAGGGGGCACACAAGCAGGGTCGTCCCTCAGAGAAAAGAAGAAAAAAAAGATTAAGTAATGGAATATCAGTATTTAGGGGTTGTCCTTCTTTCACTCTTGTTTTTAGCCTTATTTTCAGGATTGGAGATTGCTTTTATTTCCGCCAATCGCTTACACATTGAGCTCCAAAGCAAGATGGGAACTTTAAACGGAAGGATTTTGGCCAATTTGATGAACAAGCCTTCCCAATTCATGGGTACCACGCTGATCGGCAATACGCTGTCCTTGGTGTTGTACGGCATCTTTATGGCTTATTTGTTCGAACCTCTGATTGTTTCCTTACTTCCAGAAGGACTGAACAGCCCTGGAGCTGTGTTATTTATTCAGGTGCTCTGGTCTGCTCTACTTGTATTAATCGTGGCCGAATATGTTCCCAAAAGTATATTCAGACTGAATCCAAATGCACTGCTTTCGTTTTTGACCGTCCCCTTTCTTTTTATCTATTATCTGATGTATCCACTGGTGTGGTTCATCGGTGGCTTGTCACGATTTATCGTCAGTAATATCCTAAAATTAGAATACAGCCAGGATAAACCGGTTTTTAAGATTACAGATTTAAACAGTTTCATCCAAGACAACCTAAAGACAGAGGGGGAAGATGCTCATTTAGAGATCGATACGGAGATTTTTGATAATGCCATAGAGTTCAAAAGCATCAGGATAAGGGATTGTATGGTTCCTAGGACAGATATAGTGGCGGTGGAATTAGAAGACAGCATTGCTGAACTAAACAAGATATTTATTGAAAGCGGCCACTCCAAAATCGTCATTTATAAGGAGAATATTGACGAGGTGGTGGGTTATTGTCATCATCTCGAACTTTTCAAAAAGCCAAAGACCATACAGGATATCCTGACACCTATTATCATTGTTCCGGAGTCTGCTTTAGCCAATGAATTGTTGGTCCAATTTATTTCTGAAAGAAAAAGCTTAGCTTTGGTGGTCGATGAGTTCGGTGGCACAGGCGGGATAGTAAGTATGGAGGATGTGATCGAACAGATATTTGGTGAGATAGAGGATGAGTATGACAGTGAGAGTTTGTTGGAGCAGAAGCTCTCCGAACAGGAATACCTTCTAAGTACCCGGCATGAAATAGATTATTTAAATGAAAAATACAATTGGTCATTGCCTTCTGGCGACTACGAAACACTTTCTGGTTTTATACTTTCCTTAACAGAAAATATCCCTAAAAAAGGCGAATCGGTGGTGTATGGGCCATTTACCTTCACCATGGTGGCAAATCAGGAACACAGGATTGATACCGTAAAACTCAAGATAAACTCCTCATCATTATAGAACAGCAATTTATTCCCAAAGGAAAAGTTTTGAAATTACCTTTGGATGTAATTATTTTGCGACACTTCAAAAACTAGAAGAATGGCTTTAATTAAAAAAATCAGACAAAGAACAGGTCTTGCGATTGGCGTAATTGCGGTAGGTTTAATATTTTTCGTCGTAGGAGGAGATTTATTGGGACCCAATTCCACCCTTTTGGGCAACAGCGGAAACGTGGTAGGTGAGATTGCAGGGGAAGATATTTCTTACGAGGAATACGTGCAAAGAATAGAACAAGCCAAACTTTCCTTCCAGCAAAATACAGGTAGAAATCCTTCAGAAAATGAATTGAACAGCATAAGGGAGCAGGCATGGCAGGCCCTCATCGTAGAACGTGTTTTTTCCGAGCAATACAAAGAGTTAGGACTGAAAGTCAGTGACGAAGAATTGGTGGACATGGTGCAGGGAAAAAACATTGTCCCCGAGTTGCGTCAGCAGTTGACCAATCCCGAGACAGGTGAATTTGATCGCCAGCAGCTGATTACCTTTTTACAGTCTTTACAGGGAGCGGACCCCCAGCAACAGGCTTTTTGGACCCAGCAAGAGAGGATGTTCGCCGATGCCAGATTGAGAATCAAATACGACAATTTGTTGGGTACCTCTGATTATGCCACAAAAGCTGAAGGAAAGCTGGAGCATAAATCGGCTACTATGTCTGCAGATGTATCGCATTTGTACATTCCCTATTATGCAGTTGCGGATTCACTGGTTCCTGTTTCAGACAATGAGCTAAAGGATTATTTAAAAGCTAACAGAGAGAAATTCAAAGTTTCCAATTCTAGGAACTTGGAATATATCCAATTCGGCCTGACGCCCAGTGCAGAAGACTCTGCCACAACCATTAATGAGATAAGAAGGTTAACAGAGGAATTACGCGGTTCAGATACCGATTCCTTATTTGCTTTCAGAAACTCTGAAGGGGGGCAACCGTTTAGAACTATTTTGCCTGGAGAGCCCCTTCCTCCTACACTTTCTTCAAATGTAGAGAGCCCGGAAGTTGGACAAGTTTATGGGCCTTATCTTACCGACAGATCTTCTTATGTGTCATTTAAGATTTCAGCCAAATATGATGGTACTCCTCGAATGAGAGCAAGTCATATTCTCTTAAGTACCCAAGGATTAGAAGATGCTGCTAAAGAGGCAGTAAAGATCCAAGCTCAAGATGTATTGAATGAAGTCAAGGCTTCCGGTAATTTCGTCGCGGCAGCCCAGCAATACGGTCAGGATGGAACAGCCCAGCAGGGAGGTGATTTAGGATGGTTTTCCGAAGAAGATTTTATCGAGGAATTCTCAGATGTGACTTTTAGCGCAAGATCCACTGGAATTGTTGACAATCTCGTTGAGACTGAATATGGTTTCCATATCATCAATGTAACAGAGCTGCCCCAGACACTTACTTATAAAGTGGCATCCATCGAGTTGGAATTGCTTCCAAGTGATGTTACTAGGAATGATATTTACAGAAACGCTGATTTTTTTGCATCTAGTTCCTCTAATATTCAAGAGTTCAGGGAAAATGCAGAAAAAGAAAATTACAGAATAATCAATGCTAATAATCTCACCTCCAATGCGCGTAGCATCAACAACCTTTCGGGCGCCCGGGAAGTAGTACGTTGGGCATTTACAGATGCATCTGTTGGCGATGTTTCTGAAATATTTGAAGTAGATAACGCTTATGTAGTTGCAGTTGTCACTGGCCGAACAGAAGAAGGATATGCCGAATTGAATGACGTAAGGGAAGAAATCGCTGTACAGGTAAGAAACGACAAAAAAGCAGATTATATTTCCAATAAAATAAAGGATCTAACCAGCCTCGAGGAAATGAAAGCTGTGTTTGGAGATGTAGCTTCTTTGGGCAACACTCCGGACTTGAAACTGACTTCATCAGTATTGCCGGGGGTAGGTTTCGCTCCAAAGGCTATCGGAACTGTTTTTGGATTAGGAACAGCTGGCGCAGTGTCTTCTCCTATAAAGGAAGACATAGGAGTAGTGGTCGTTAAACTGAACGCTCTTACCCCTGCAACAGAGATTGCGGATTATTCAAGGTATCAGAACCAACTTACAGCCAATTCTTCCCAGCGGATGTCCTATATGATCATGATGGCGTTGGAAGAGCTAGCAGAAGTAAAAGATTACAGGTACAAGTTCTTTTAACCTACCAATAAAAAGTCAAAGGTCCCATCCTCATTTGAGGTTGGGACTTTTTTTGTTATAGATTAAATTTTTCATCTCTCGTATTAATGGCTTAAATTTGAAACTATGAGCAAAGATTTTGATTTGGCGTCCTTTCAGGAGCAACTGGATGCACATACTGAGTTTCCGACCTTATATATGTTCAAATTTATTGTTCCTTTGGGCAAGGAAGAAGAAGTAGCTAAACTTCTTCCCAACAATGAAATGGTGCTTAAGAAGTCAGCCAAAGGGAATTATGTAAGTACCACCATTCAGGCCATGATGCCAAGCAGCGACGCCATTGTTGCGGTTTACAAACGTGCATCAGAAATAGACGGCATCATTTCACTATAATATAGATCAACTATGTGGAAAGAAGAAAATAACAAACTCAAAAAGTCCTTTCAGTTTAAAGATTTTACAGAAGCCTTTGCCTTTATGGTTAGGGTTGCTTTCTTAGCGGAATCGCATGGCCACCACCCGGATTGGAGCAATGAGTATAACAAGGTGTTTATCGAATTGACCACGCACGATCAGGGAAATACGATTACTGAAAAGGATAGGAAATTGGCAAAAGCCATTGATGATTTATAAATGGTGACCCCTCCTCCCACGCATTTGTATCTAGTGCCCACACCTATAGGCAACCTCGGGGACATCACCCTTAGGGCGATAGAAGTGCTCAAGTCGGTAGATGTAGTATTGGCGGAAGACACCCGGACTACGGGGAAGTTATTGAAGCATTTGGAAATCCAGCGACCCCTTCAAAGCTACCATATTTTTAATGAGCATAAGACCATTGAAAGATTGGTAGAAAGAATGGGAAGAGGTGAGCAGATGGCCCTTGTCAGCGATGCTGGGACACCGGGTATCTCCGATCCGGGTTTTTTGTTAGTGAGAGCTGTCAGGGATGCGGGTTTGACGGTGAATTGTCTACCTGGGGCCACTGCTTTTGTTCCGGCTTTGGTGAATTCAGGCCTTCCTGCTGACCGCTTTGTTTTTGAAGGATTTCTCCCCCATAAAAAAGGGAGGAAAACCAGAATCGAGAACCTTGTAGGCGAGACCCGCACGATGATTTTCTACGAATCCCCCCACAGATTACTCAAATCCTTAATGCAATTCAGTGAAGCGTTTGGTGAGGACAGAATGGCCTGTGTATCTAGGGAGTTGACCAAGTTGTACGAAGAGAATATTAAAGGAACCTTGCAAGAACTTATTGCCCATTATCAGGAAAATCCTGTAAAGGGGGAAATCGTATTGACCATAGCTGGAAAAAATTAATATGGATCTAAACAACGTGTTGGAAGAAACCATTGCCGTCGGAAGAGAGGTAGGCGCGTTCATCAGGAAAGAAAGACAAGTCTTCGATCTGCGAAGGGTGGAGATCAAGGGGTTGAACGACATGGTTTCCTATGTGGATAAGGTTGCAGAGCAGATGATCGTGGATAGGCTGATGAAGCTTTTGCCTGAAGCTGGATACATTACTGAGGAAGGCACTAACACTACCAAAGGGGAAGTCTACAACTGGATCATCGATCCTTTGGACGGAACCACCAATTTTATTCATGATCTGCCGTTCTATTGCGTAAGCATAGGACTTCAAAAAAATGAAGAAATTGTATTAGGGGTAGTATATGATGTGACTAGGAGTGAATGTTTTTATGCCATCAAAGATGGTGGAGCCTATTGCAACGAAACGCCACTACGTGTAAGCGGAGCACCCGCCTTATCTTCCAGTTTAATTGCTACAGGATTTCCCTATGACTCATTGGGACAGACTGACGCCTTTGGTGAAGTACTAAAATCTTTAACAGAGAATTCACACGGTTTTAGGCGATTAGGAAGTGCGGCCCTGGATCTATGTTATGTGGCCAGCGGCAGGGTAGACGGATACTTTCAGCATAATCTAAAGCCCTATGATGTAGCAGCTGGAATTATCATTGTGCAGGAAGCAGGGGGGAAAGTGTCCGATTTTATCGGAGGAAATAATTTTATCTTCGGAGGAGAAATGGTGGCAACAAATAATGTCATTCACGAAGAACTACTCCAAGAAGTGAAGCCTCTCACCGGCAGTGCTAACTGAAAAATACAAACTCTTTCACTTCATTGCGTGAACAACGAATTTTGTTGTCAAATAACCGAATGATCAGTTTGTGATTTAACGAGATTATCATTAGATTTCAAGGCTTTACCGCATTGGGTAGTCCAACTCGATCTTCCCCTGAAGAATCCGTTTCTTATTCACTTATTAATAGAAGAAAGGCGGCCTGATTCCGTTATATATTTATCGTGTTAAGAGGGATATGGATGATCCTTTTCGATTTGAAAGGATTCCAAGGTTCGGCTTGGAATGCTGCATAAATATTAAAAAAAAGGACCGTATGACTATATGTATTATTGGAGGAACCACATTGGCGGGAACTTTGGGAAACAGACTTCTTGACAGAGGTGTTGATGTTGTGTTTGGAGTAAGGGAAGAATTCAATTTTAAACCGGTAGAATGGAGAATACTGCAGTGGCAAAAGAGAAAGGTCACTGGGTACTGCGAAGCAATAGAGGAGGCCGATATAGTCTTGGTTTGTTGTGAAAATGAATATTTGCCTAAAGTCTGTGAGTGCCTTAAGAACCCCAAGAATAAGGAGAAGTTGGTGATCGATTGTACCAATGGTAAGTTTAAACCTGAATTAGGCTGTAATACTTCGTATCTTGAACAAACCTCTGGACATCAGAAAGTCGTCAAGGCATTCAATAACCTAGGTGTTGATTATCCACACTCAGATCCGTTGGGCCTGATAAGGGAAACCTATTATTGTGGGGACGAGCCTCATGAGAAAACAAGGGTCAAACGTTTGATTGAACTGCTGGGATTCAAAGCCATTGATGCAGGTAAGCTAGAGAATGCCTATCTCTTGGAGGCTGTATATCATTTGAGAAATGAAATTTCATTTATGAAAAATGGCAGCAAGGATTGCCAATTCGGCTTGATGACTGTGTAAACGTCTTTGCAGACCATTTTTTAACTACCGCCCTCTCTGCCATCTGCTTGATTTTTCGCCCGTTGCTATTAATACGGCCATATTTTAATGCGGTATTGTTTTTGATTATCTTTGCTGAGATCCATAGATCGGATTTTGTACTTAAGCTTTGGCGTTATGAAAAAGACAATATTTATTATTTTAGCTGTTTTTGCGATTTTGCTGGTTATTTTGATTGCAGTCCCGTTTATTTTTAAGGATAAAATTCTTGAAAGGGTGGATAAGGAAATCGCTGGAGCAGTGGATGCCAATGTTTTCTATGAATATGATAATATTAGTCTAAGCATACTTAAAAGTTTTCCCAGCGTCTCAGCTACGGTTAAGGAATTCGGCATATCCGGCAATGAACCTTTCCAAAACGACACGCTGCTTTATGTAAACGAGCTGCAGGTGGATCTGAATCTAAAATCAGTTTTATTTGACGATGTGCCAAAGCTTACCGCTGTTCACTTGAATGGGGGAAGTGTATACGTTAAAGTATTGGAAGACGGGACAGCCAATTATGATATTGCAGCGGCCTCGGGAGAGGAAACCAATTCCGATACCACCGGTTTTAATTTAGGGGTGAATCTTATTTCAGTCAACAACCTTGATTTCATATATGACGATCGCCAAATGAAATATTTCATGGCTCTCTCCGATCTAAATTTACGGGGCTCCGGGGATTTTTCATCTGATGTATATGATTTGTTGGCGAAAGCAGACGTCAATATTGCCCGTTTGGACTTTGAGGATGTCAACTACTTGAGTAATAAAGTTCTGGAAATCGATAGCCGCATCAATGTAAATTTAGAGCAGATGAGATTCGCATTTGAGAAGTCCGATATCTCTCTGAATGATTTCCTGTTTGGAATTGATGGCTACCTCGCCATGCCTACCGATGATATAGAACTTGATTTGTCGTTTGCAGGTAAGGAAAATAGCTTTAAAAGTATTCTCTCACTTGTTCCTGGAATCTACACTGAATCATTCGATGGATTGGAAACCTCGGGGTCTATGGATTTTAAGGGGTTTGTAAAAGGAGTGTACAATGAAACTACTTTTCCGGCTTTTGAAGTCAGTCTGTTAGTGGAGGATGGAATGTTTAAATATCCCGACCTGCCCCGACCTGTGAGCGATGTTAATATTAACGTATTGGTAAATAATACCACTGATAATCTGGATAATACCCAAGTCAATATTTCAGATTTTAACCTGAACTTTGGTAACAACCCCATAACAGGTCGTTTGCTGTTGAAGAATCTAGTCACCTATGACATGGACGGACAGCTGTTGGGCAAGTTAAATCTCGAAGAATTAACTTCTATCTTCCCATTAGAAGGGTTGGAGTTAAGAGGATCTCTGAACGTAAACGCTACTGCACAGGGACGGTATGACAGCATAGCGAATATTATTCCCAATATTGATGCAGTGGCGGTATTGAATAATGGTTACGTAAAAAGCGCGGATTATCCAGCTCCTATAGAAAATCTAAATGTTAATCTTTCTATCATTAGTAACACAGGAAGAATGAATGACCTTATGGTCGATCTCTCCTCTTTCGGATTTGATCTGGAAGGGGAGTCCATTGCAGGGCATTTGAAAGTTAACGATTTGGATCGCCTGAATTGGGACGGTGCTGTTAAGGGAGGGGTAGATTTGGGCAAGTTGGCGGCTATCTTTCCCATGGAGGATGTTATTATGGAGGGTAAGATCGCTGCTGATATCGATACTAAAGGCAGTTATGCTGATGTAGAAGCTAATAGATATGAACGGCTTGATGCAAGTGGTACGCTGGAAGTCAAAGACCTTTATTATACCGATTTGGATTTGCCCCAAGGAATAAGAATTAATACTGCTAAAGGGGATTTTAGTACCAACGCCATTAACCTTACAAGGTTTGATGCTAGAATTGGCGAAAGTCCATTGACGGCAAACGGTAGCCTTACCAATTACATGGCTTATTTGTTGGGCAACAATGGCACACTGAGAGGGAATGTCAATCTTTACTCTCCAAGATTCAATGTGAGTGAGTGGATGACTGGTACTTCTACGACTGAAGATACTACTTCACTGACAGTGATTGAATTGCCAAAGGACATTGACTTTTCTATGTCCGTTAAAGCCGATGAGGTGCTTTATGATAATTTGGCGCTGAAAGATGTCAATGGTGCGATGACATTAAGAGACGGGATACTTTCCTTTAACAATGCAACCATGAGTACCTTGGGCGGTAAGTTGGGACTTAACGGGTCTTACAATTCGCAGGATATCACAGCTCCTAGGTTTAACATGACTTTTGACGTAGCGGGTTTGAGTATCCAGGAAGCATTTAAATCCTTCAATACTGTCCAGGCTTTTGCTCCAATTGCACAGCACGTTACCGGTGACTTCACGACGAAATTTGAGATGTCCGGAATTCTGGGCCAAGACATGATGCCGGTTTTGTCCTCTCTTGACGGAAGCGGTCTGGTTAAAGTAGCGGAAGCAGCCTTGCGTGACAGTAAGATTATTGAAGGAATCACCAGTTTGACTAAGCTTAAAGATGGAAACACTTTAAGCCTGAAGAATCTTAATTTCTCCGCCCAGATTGTAGATGGTATGCTGCTTTTAAAACCTTTTGATGTCCGGCTCTGGGGTTATGAAGCTAATATTCAAGGCAGTTCCGGTTTTGATGGAACGATCAATTACTTGATTAATATGAATGTCCCGGTGGAAAAATTTGGCAGCCAAGCCACCGGCCTCTTGTCTAGTTTGACGAATACGGATGCTTCGACTGCCGTGATTCCGCTTGGTTTTAACCTTCAAGGTAATTATGCCAATCCCAAAATCAGCTTGGCAGGTGGGGATAATATCGAAAGCTATGTGGCCAATGCGCTTAAGTCACGTTTGACCTCAGCAACAGACCAGGTAAAACAAGACTTAACCACAGAATTTAAGGCTCGGGAAGACAGCGTTAAGCAGGAGCTGAGAGCTAAAGCGGAGGTGGCTCGGGATTCCGTGAAGAGCGAGGCCGCAAAAATTGTCAATCAAACTAAAGATAAGGCGGTAGATGAACTAAAAGGCTTACTCAAGGGCTTCGGTAACCGTAAGTCCAAGCCTGATACAATTCAGTAAATATTTTAAGATTCCTAGTC
>DATGMS010000324.1:0-5018 GCA_035307285.1 Cyclobacteriaceae bacterium | reverse complement strand
TTTATGGAGAACTACCCCTCCCTCATCAACCGTGTTCCCTTATCGTATGTTGCTTCTTACCTGGGCGTCACCCAACAATCTTTGAGTCGGATACGGAAAAATGTTCGTTAGGCCAGTTTTTACCAAATGGTAAGAAACCTTGTTTTTTAACCAATGAATTTTGCGTGGTACCAAAACAGAAAAAAATGGATTTGACAAACCACGAAAATCAAGAAAGAGCAACACCACAATTCGCTAAGAAAGCCTTAGTCACGGGAGCTAACAAAGGAATTGGCTTTGAGGCCGTGAAACAACTCCTGCAAAAAGGATTTTACGTTTATCTGGGGTGCCGGGACTTGGCAAAAGGCCTTGATGCAGTTACTCAATTAAAATCAGAAGGATATGATCAAGTAGAGGCCATACCTTTGGATGTAACCAGTGACCATTCGGTAAAAATCGCCTGTGAGGGAATAAGCAAAAAGACCAACGTGCTAGATGTGCTCATTAACAATGCCGGTATCAATGGGGGCATGCCTTACACCGCACTGGAAGGCTCGCCGGAGCAATTTAAGGCGGTCTTCGATACGAATGTTATAGGAGTGACAAGGGTGACACGTGCATTTTTGGACTTATTGAGACAAGCCCCACAGCCAAGGATCGTCAATGTAAGTACCAGCGTAGGATCGTTAACATTGCAGAGTAATCCGGAATGGCCAGCCTATCATTATGGCAAATATGCGGTTTATGGCGCATCCAAAGCTGCGCTGAACATGTACACCATCCATCTTGCTTACGAGCTGCGGGACACGTCCTTTAAAATCAATGCAGTCTGCCCCGGCTATACCAAAACGGATTTTACAGGACATGTGGGCGGGGAGATTGAAGAAGCAGGCAGACGCATCGTCAAATTTGCCTTAATTGATGAGCACGGTCCGACAGGGAAATTCTTCAGTGAAGAAACCAATCCAGAAACTGGGGAAATACCTTGGTAGTCAACTATGAAATCTTGTTGCGTGGTAGGAACGGGGAATAATGTAGAGATGGGTTATGCCCCGTCTCTACATTATTCCCCAATTTTATCATGCGCCCCCCATACCAGGTCGCTGGTATCATAGCCAATCTCCTGCGCCTTTTTCAGATATCGGCTTTTTACCTCTTCAGGAATCGTGGGCTGTCGGGAGAGTATCCATAAATACTTCAGGTTGTCACCAGCTACCAAAACGTATTGATAATCCGGATCAATTTCTATTACATTGTATCCAGAATAAAAAGGCCCGAAAAAAGAAACCTTTAACCTGCCTTCATTAGGATTTCCTACGGGTTTAGCCTTACCTACACTCTCCTTCCACTCCTCCTTGACGACATCGTAGCCACGGTTCACCACTCGGATGGTGCCGTTATTGTTGAGGGAATAATCTGCCGTGACGTTATTGAGGTTCTTTTCATATTTAAAATCTTTTCGGGCAATTTCATACCACTTCCCGAGGTACCGCTCCAACTCAAATGGATGTACGGCCGTTGCGCCTTTGGGAATGGATGCACAGGAACTTGTATAAGCAATTGCTGCGGCACCTGCCGCCAGCGTCAAAATCCATCTGTATTTCATAGAATCATTTCTTTAAATTGACAAAGCTCTTTTATATGTTTCCAAAGCCCTCTTTCGGGCAAATTCATGATCGACCATCGGCGGGATATAGCTGTCATCATATTCCTTCACCCATTGCCTGACATATTCCTCTTTAGGATCAAATTTTTTGGCCTGTGTCCAAGGATTGAAAATCCGAAAATAAGGAGCGGCGTCACATCCACCACCTGCTGCCCATTGCCAGTTGCCGTTGTTGGAGGCCAGCTCATAATCCAGTAGCTTTTCCCCAAAATATGCTTCACCCCACCGCCAGTCGATCAGCAGATGTTTAACCAAAAAACTTGCCACGATCATCCTTACCCGGTTGTGCATCCATCCGGTTTCATTCAGTTGCCGCATCCCGGCATCCACTATAGGATATCCGGTCTCACCTTTACACCAACGATCAAATTCCTCCTCATCGTTTCTCCAAGGTATCCTGTCATATTTGGGTTTAAAGCTGTTGTCGACGACCTGTGGGAATTGATAGAGGATCATCATAAAGAACTCCCGCCAGATCAGCTCATTCAGCCAGGTCTCGCTGTGCTGTTGGGCCAGCCTGACCAACTCCCGCACGCTCACTAAACCAAACCTCAGATAGGTGCTCACTTGGCTGGTGCCTGGCACCGAAGGCAAGTTCCGGGTTTGGTGATAGTTTATCAGTATCGCTTCGGACAACTGGGGCGGAGAGATGCTTAAGGTTGCTTCCTCGAATCCCATGGCTTCCAGCGGTGGAATAGGAAAAATTTCAGTTTTTAATAAGCCCGACAGCTTTTCCTCGCTTAAGAACCGTTGCTCCCCGATCTGGAAATACCGCTTTTTCCAAAGGCGGCTATAAGGAGTGAAAACCGTGTAGGGGCTATTATCAGGTTTCATGACCTCGGACTTCTCGAAGATCACCTGGTCCTTAAACGTGTGAAAACGAATGTGATTACTGCTTAAAAAACCGCTGATTTCCTGATCCCTGGTGACCGCATAAGGTTCATAATCATGGTTGGCAAAAACTTCTTTTACCTCAAACTTCTCCAGCAATTGCTGAAAGGTATGGAGCGGCGTGTCATGCACCACACAAATGGAGGAATTAAATCGGCACAATTCTTCATTTAGCCGGGACAGGGTCTGATGGATAAAAGTGACCCGCTTGTCTGCTTTGTCGGAAAGTTGGTTAAGAATATGTTGATCAAATATAAAGAGAGGGAGTACCGGCAGCCCGGCTTGAAGCGCCTGATCTAAAGCATGATGATCGTGTAGCCTTAAGTCTCTTCTGAGCCAGCAAACGTTGATGGATGGTTTAGACATGAATTATATCAGGAGAAAGGTTTATGGCTCGCAAACGCCCTGCCGATATTTTAGAAAAGTGTGCGGATTTACTTTTTACAGGAGAAATTTTATCACCTCCTAAATTTAGGGTTCTCCCTATTGAAAGTTTATCGAATCAGGATCGCGCCGCGAATCCCAAACCCGCACAATTTGACTTTTTAATTCCGTCACAACATAAAACATCTTGTATCCTCTGACAATTTTTAGCCTTAGGTTTGGAATATCTGTGCGAACCCCCAAGTTCTGGAAATTCAGCTATCACTTGAGCAGAGCTTTTGAAGAGAGTTTCCAATTTTTCACTGTATCTCTCCTCCTTCGTCTTCTTCAACCAAAAAAACATAGATTTCATGCCTATCTCGAAGAGCAGATTCCGACCACTCTACCCATTTAGCCATGCTTTAATTATCTTATCAGCTTCTTCGGAAGAATGCATTTTTTTGTCTTTTATGTCCTTTAAACCAGCTTCAACTGCTTCTTTTTCTTCATTCGTCAATTCATAAAGATTCCCTGAATCCGACGCCAGATTTAGCAGCCTGTCGATATCTTCAAGAACCGACTCCTCTGTTATTGCAGCGACTTTTCTGATTATATGTAACTTAAGTTCTGAAACCATGTGGAAGTGTGGTTATCTGGATTACAATTTTTCTAAATTTATTAATACGGCTGCACAGCACTTCGTAAAAAGCTGTTTAAGATACTCATTTCTATGAAATATTCAGGAGTTGAGTCTCATTAAGAACAGTTTTAGAGCCTTGACGTATTTTAAAACCTCAATGGCCCACACCTTGCATTTAGAGAGTAACGACCACATTGCCGATTTTCTGTCCGCTTTCCACGTAATGATAAGCTTCTACGACCTGTTCCAAAGGATATATCCGGTCGATCAGGGGTTTGAATTTACCCGCTTCTGCCAATTCCTTCAGAAATACTACATCTTCTTTTTTTATCAAGGGGATGGGAAACAGTACTTTCTTTCCCTTTCTAAATCGAGATGTGACAGCTAAAACGACGTTCTCCGATTTTTTCCCTAATTCCGTAGACATATAAACGCCATTCTCTTTAAGAATCGGTTTGCACTTGCCAAAAGAGCTCTTTCCCACCGCATCAAAGACGATATCGAACTGTTGGGGGAGCTTGGTGAAATCCTCCAAGTTGTAAGCTATCACCCGATCCGCCCCCAAGGAGCCAACCAAATTTAGGTACTCTTCATGGCAGACGCCTGTCACCGTAGCACCAAAATACTTTGCCAGCTGAACCGCAGCGGAACCGATCGCTCCCGTACCGCCATTGATCAGCACATTGTCGCCTTTTTTTATCTTCGCCGCCCGCAAGTCACATAAGGCATAATGGGCACCTTCAAGCAGCGGCGCTGCTTCCTCGAAAGAGAGATTCGAGGGCATCCATGTCAGATTCTCGTTTTCGCCCCGAACCACATATTCAGCATGACTACCAAATTGATAGTCATTGTACCCAACTACCTTATCGCCCACTTTATACTGTGTAACTGCTGAGCCAACTGCCTCGACCACTCCAGCATATTCACAACCGAGGATGTTAAATTTAGGCTTAATTAGTCCGCTGAAAAAACGGGAAATAAAGTATTCAGCACTGCGAAATCCACAGTCGGTGCGGTTGACGGTCGTAGCCATTACCTTGACCAACAGTTGCTTGCTTGTGGGAACCGGCTTGGGCACCTGCTTCAGGGTGACCACTTCGGGAGGACCATATTGCTGGTGAACCATCGCACGCATAATCTTCATAGGCTAGGATTTTAAAAAAACGAATAATCAGCAAAGAGCCTAAATATCCAAAATTCTACCCCAAAACACATCAGATGCAGATGATTAATTTGTTAGATTCTTCCAGAACATAATTCTGTCACTTATTAGTCACAGAATATTTCTCCAGCTCCCCATCTATCCATCGGTTCCACTTCTCTTGGGCAGAGGTGTTAATACCGTGATTCGTTTCACCATCGTACTGGTCCTGGAGCTGGTTCATTTCCCTATAGGTCTCAATATACTGGTAACCCAATAGGTCATCGTAATCTTCTGGCGTTAGCTCCATTTCTGCCAAGCGCTTTTTGAACCGCTCC
>DATGMS010000323.1:0-8808 GCA_035307285.1 Cyclobacteriaceae bacterium | reverse complement strand
CCCCTCCATCGCCAATTCAAGCCTTCTTTCGAAATAAATGGCTTTAAGAGCGTCTTCCGTATTTCCCATGTCTGCTGCTGAATATTCCGCTACTACATAGTTAGCAGCAGGCACGTTGGAGAAGCCATTCATCGGAGCAGCCGGATTGGCATATTTGTAAACAAATCCTTGTGGATTGGCAGCTCGTCTACGTACTTGATTGACATACTCTCTTGCCAATGCCACATTTCCTAAATTAGCTTCCACTTCGGCAGCCATCAATAAAACATCCGCGTAACGGATGACCAGCACGTTAATAGCTGTTCCAGGAGCCCAAGAACTTTGATCCGCGTGTTCAGCTTCTGTTGCCTGCCAGTATATGTTCTTTTTGGGTGCATAGGGTCCGGCATAGGATTGATCGCGTATCCAGTTGGCTCCTGGGTGATGTCCCCAGTCCAAATAGGGAAGACCTCTTCTGCCCACTGTCCAATCTAAACGGGGATCCAGAGATCCTTCATATGGGGTAAAGGGATCTCCTGAACTTACGCCCATATCACTTTTGACAGGGTTGTTGTTCCAATTGTCCAAATAAGGCAATCCAGTCTGAGGATTGGTCTTATAGGCGTTGACAAGGTCCTGAGTCGGCTGATAAAAACCGCAGCACCTGAAAGGGCTGTTATAGGGGAAGTTCAGCATTCCTCCTTCGTTGGCATTGGCGATAGTGTTGGTACCATCATTTGCTGTCATTTGGATAGCAAAAACGCTTTCTTTATTATTCTCTACAGAGGGATTGAAATTATCATGGAATTCATCCATCAGCCCATATTTTTCTCCTGAAGAAGTCTGTCCTGAAGCGACAATTGCAGTGAACAAGGGAGAAGCCTCGTTGTACTTTTTCTGGTACAAATAGGTTTTCGCCAGATAAGCCGCTGCTGCCCAGTTGTTGGCCCTCCCTGCCTCAGGCTGAGTAGTGGGTAGATTTTCGTAAGCAAAAAGGAAATCCGCTTCGATCATCGGCCAAATGTCCTTATCATTGGGCTGGTTTGGGTTCTCGGTATTCTCATCAATCCAAGGCACCATGTTAAACATCTTTTTAAGGTCGAAATAGTAGTGTCCTCTTAGAAACCTGGCTTGACCTTCTATGTTCTTTCTAACATCTTCAGGTATGTTTTCAACATTTGGTAAAAGTTTCAATATTGCATTCGTCCGGTTAATGCCCTCATAACCTGCTCTCCATTTGGAGTTGAAAAAGCCGTTACTGGCATCAGCTTCAAACTTGGCAATAGGATCTATGGCAGGCTGGTCACCCCCAAAACTGCCTTTGCTGGCGTCTCCACCGGCCACACTACCATACACCCAGTTGTCAGGCGCCTTTTCCCAGGCACTACCTCCACCGAACTGGTTGCCATCCAAGGCGGCGTAGGCACCCACCAACAGTTTCTCCAAGCCTGCCTGATTCGCAATTACATCATCGCTCAATGCACCAATAGCCGGCTGATCTAGAAATTCATCCGAACAGGACCCCAAGCCAAAGGCCAGGGCTGCGCAGAATGCTAAACTTATATGCTTTAAACTTTTCATGTTCTTTAATTTAATGGGATCAAAATTATATACCGATATTCAAACCGAAGATGAATTGTTTTTGATTGGGATATGATCCTTCATCAATTCCAAAGGAAGTATCAGTGCCACCTCTCGACAGCTCGGGATCCAGACCGGAATAACCTGTAATGGTGAACAAGTTCACTGCCTGAACATACACCCTAAGGTTACTGATCCCTACCCTCTCAAGCATCGACGGAGCAAACCTGTATCCCAGTTGCATTTGTCTTGCCCTTAGATAAGATCCGTCCTCCACAAAATAGGAATTAGGAACATTTGCTGTACTAAACGAGCCGGTGCCTTCCTGAATAGGGGCTGTGGCATTATGGTTTTGGGGAGTCCAGGAATCGTAAAGGGCAGTATGGCTTTTTGCTCCGGCAAAAGAGCTATAAAAATCCGTAAACCATTTCACATTGTTCCATACTTCGTTACCTTGAACTCCGTATAAGAACATGCTAAAATCCCAGCTCCTGTATTCCAAACCAATGTTTAAGCCGTAGCTAAAGTCTGGATGCGGATTTCCTAAGAATGTTCTGTCACTTGAGGTGACCATGTTGTTTCCGTCCTGATCCGCATACCTGAATCTACCTACACCCATACTCTCCTGATAAACTGCATTCGAATTACCTGAGGAAGCCCTTGCGCCCTCATTGGCTGCATCAATTTCTGCTTGGGAATTCCAGAATCCTTCGATTTCATACCCAAAAAACTGGCCTACAGAATGGCCTACCTGATTTCTCACCAGTGTGCTACCGTTGAACCGTCGACCCTCGACGTCAAAGTTGTTGACACCGTCAGCGATATTTACGATTTCGTTGTTGTAACTGGTAAAGGTAATCGTAGTGTTCAATCTAAAATCTCTTCCAAGATCAAAATAGCCGGAAAGGTCCATATCAATCCCTTGGTTAGTCATTTGAGCAATGTTGACCGCTGGAGGAGAGGCTGTTCCTGCACTACCGATCAGTTCCGGAGTGAATAGCAGGTCATCGATATCCTTTCTGTAGTAATCCGCAGTAAACTGGATCCTGCCCTGGAACAAACTGGCATCTATACCAATATTGGAATTGATGTTTTTCTCCCATTTTGCATCGGGGTTTCCTATCCTCGTTTGCTGGAAGCCTTCAACGATCGTGGTTCCTCCAATTGGGTAATAAGAAGCTGTCCTGCTACTTCCATAGGTGGTGAAAGCATTGGACGGAGAAACGTTGATCTGATTCCCCATGATGCCGTATCCCCCACGGATCTTCAAATCATCCAACCAGGAGGAGCTTCCAGACATAAAGCTTTCATCAGAAATTCTCCATCCCGCACTTACAGCTGGAAACCATCCATACTGGGTATTCAAGAACCTTGAAGATCCGTCTCTCCGTATGGTAGCACCGAACAAATATTTTTCATTAAAGCTGTAATCGACCCTAGCGAAAATAGATGACAATGCGTCACTATAGCGGGAGCTGTAATTGGTTTGTGTGCCTGCTCCTGTTGAGAGTGTTGTGAAGTTGGGATCAAATGAAAAATAACCCAATGTACCGCCCCCTACTTCTCTCCCGGTGTTTTTATAACTTTCTGAACCGATCAATGCGCTAAGGTTATGAAGTTCGTTGAAGGTGTTCTTATAAGTAAGTGTATTGGTAAATGTCCAGTTGATGTTCGAACTTGCCGCTTCATTATACCGGTTTTGTGAACCATTCTCTGCATTTTCATACTCTGGATAAGTAAAGCTATTCCAATTTGAATTGGCAATTTGGCCGCCAAAGCTGGTCCTTGCAGTGAAGTTTCTTAAAAAGTCTAACTCCGCATAAACGTTCCCAAAGAGCCTGGTGCCCTCCCCTCGATTATTCTTCATTCTTTCCTGCATAGCGACTGGATTCTTAGCGTTGCCTAATCCAGAGCCGAAAGATCCAGCAAAATTCCCCCTGATATCATACACAGGGATAATGGGTTGCTGCCTCATCGCCATCCCTATGGCACTTCCCTCAGTTCTTGCATCTACTCTAGGATTATCCGTTAGTGAAAAAGCTAGATTTTCACCAATCCTGAAATTGTCGGTGATGTTGAAAGATGTGTTGGACCTCAGAGTGTACCTTTTCATGTAGGTATTCATCAGCGTACCCTGCTGATCGAAATAGTTCATGGAGAAGAAATAATTCCCCTGGTCACTTCCTCCGCTTACCGCTATATCATGGCTTTGAATGCTTGCTGGGTTGAATATCTCCTGAAACCAATTGGTGCCTTCCTTATTCGCTTCCACAATCCTGTAAAAATTATTCAGCTCTGAGGGATCGGAATAAAAAGGATTGAGGTTATAAAGTGACTCATCGACGGTGTTCGCGCCCACAGGAGCAATATAGTTGGGTAGCACGGGGCTCTGTCCATTCCCGTACTGATCATCATTTATTGCTTCACCTGGATTGGTATTCCTTAGTGCCGTAAACTTTAATTCTGCCATTTCTTGAGGCGAAAGAATGTTCCACGGGTTTCCTTTTTGAACAGTTTGCACCCCCGCATAGCCCGAGTAATTTACACTTACTTTCCCTTTACCTTTCTTCGTGGTGATGATGATCACGCCATTAGCCGCCCTTGACCCGTAAATTGAAGCTGAAGCAGCATCCTTCAGTACCTGCATAGACTCCACATCATTTGGGTTAATGTCATTGATCCCGCTACTCGCCACTCCATCCACAATATATAAAGGATCATTGTTACCAAAAGTATTGATCCCTCGTATTCTGATTTGGGGAGCTTCCCCCGGCTGTCCTGATCCTGTAATGGTGACCCCGGAAACCCTTCCTTGTAACTGATTAGTCAATTGAGCGGTAGGTTGCTGGATCAACTCATCGGTTTTAACCACCGAAACAGCACCAGTCATATCCTGTTTTCTTTGGCTACCATATCCTATGACAATGACTTCTTCCAAGGAAGTCAAATCCGGAGACAGCCTTATGTCCAAGCTGCTCTGCCCCTGGACAGCCACTTCTTGGCTCAGATATCCAACAAATGAAAATACCAGGGTAGCATTGTCTGCTACGTCGAGGGTAAAAGAGCCATCAAGATCGGTTATTGTGCCGTTGTTGGTGCCTTTCTCCAATATATTTACGCCCGGAATGGTTTCCCCGCTTTCGGTATCATACACGACTCCCTTTACTACAACAAATCTCTCCTCTTCGGAGGAGTTTCCGGGAATCATTCCCGCCAAGAGGTCAAAGGAAAAACACATCATCAACAGGATGATGAGCAATTCCCGTAATTTAGGTAATTGTCTATTGTTCATATAGGTTTAATTTATTTTGGTTTTTGTTAATAATCGGACAGCTTTGGAAGCTACTTATCCAGTGTCAAAATACTTCATAATGGTTATATTTAGTTAAGAAAGACTTACAAAAAAAGCATGGAGAGACGGTTATTGACGAGCTGTACCAAGCTTTTCAACATGTAAGATTAAGGTTTAGCAGAGTTTTTTAAATGGCTACCACTAGGCAGAATGACATAAAGATTTTTAAGAAAAAAGAGTCCTGGTGGTTGATTACAGGCAGTAATCCAAGAGTAACAATATAATCATAAGCTTTGGGTTTGTGTTAAAAGGTCTTTATACATGGTTAATGGTTTTTTAAATAAAGCCATTTAATTTAATAAAAAAAAGAATTTACAAATTGTATTCTACATTAGAGCCCCATAGTTCAACACAGCGGGATCTTCAGTGGTAAATGTCCTGCCTTATTCCACTGACATCATTTAATGTAAACGTAATCCGTTAAATATTTCAAAGCAAAAAAAATCCCTCCGGAGTAACAACTCACAGAGGGATTATAAAAATGGGAAATACAATGCCTTTTGCAAAGGCTTATTGACAGCTATTACTTTAAAAACAGCATTTCTCTATATTTCACCAATGGCCAATATTCGTTGTCTACCAGCAGTTCAAGTTTATCTACTGCGTACCGGATTTTGTCAAAATACGCTTCCTTAACCTCGGTGCTATAACCTTTTGCCCGTTTGGAGATATCCTCTTCTTTATTGAGCTTTTTACGGGCATCTACCATGGCATTGACATTGGCCTTCAAGGATTCAAGATGTCTGCTGATATCTTTGATAGTTTCGATGGCAGCCGTATTGTCCAGACCCAATCCCTGCAACCCGTTGGCATTGGTGATCAGTTTGTTCTGGTACATAATGGCCGTTGGAATGATATGATTCAGTACAAGATCTCCCATCACCCTGGATTCGATCTGGACTTTCATGATATAATTTTCCAAACGGATTTCATGACGGGCATGAAGCTCCACTTCACTCAGGACTCCGTTCCTTATATACAGCTCCCTTGTCTTGTCGCTCAGCAAAGCATCCAAAGCAAAGGGAGTACTTTTCAGGTTGGACAAGCCCCTTTTTTCTGCCTCATTAGCCCATTCTTCAGAATATCCATCCCCTTCGAAGCGGATTTTTTTGCTTTCCTTAATGTATTTTCTCAATACGTTGACGATAGCTATTTTTTTCTCTTTTCCGGTGGACATTTCCTTCTCAATATCCTTTTTCAAATCCTTCAGCACATCCGCTACGATGACATTCAAGGCGGTCATTGGGCCAGCGACGTTGCCACTGGATCCTACTGCGCGGAATTCGAATTTATTGCCGGTGAAGGCAAACGGTGAGGTTCGGTTCCTGTCGGTGTTGTCCAATATGATCTCCGGAATCTTGCTGATTCCCAATTTTAGATACATATTGTCCCCCTTTTCCAGCTTCAGGTTCCCATTTTTCTCCAGTTCATCCAGAATCGACGTCAATGTGGATCCCAAGAAAATCGAAATGATGGCAGGAGGAGCTTCGTTGGCACCTAACCTATGGTCGTTACCGGCAGAGGCAATACTCGCCCTTAATAAATCTGCATGGACATACACCGCTTTAATCGTAGCCACCAAGAAGCAAAGGAATTGTAGGTTCTCCCTGGCCGAGTTGCTTGGTTGGAACAAATTTACTCCTGTATCGGTGATCAAAGACCAGTTGTTGTGTTTCCCGCTTCCGTTCAATCCCGCAAAAGGCTTTTCATGGAAGAGGACCTTAAGGTTATGCTGATCGGCAATCTTGTTCATCAGATCCATCAACAGCTGGTTGTGATCGGTAGCCTTGTTGATTTCCTCGAACAAGGGAGCAACTTCAAATTGTCCGGGTGCTACTTCATTGTGTCGGGTGGAAACCGGGATCCCCAATTTCAAAGCTTCAACTTCAAAATGCTTCATGAAATCCTTGACACGAACCGGAATTGATCCAAAATAATGATCGTCAAGCTGCTGTCCACGGGCCGGATTATGTCCAAATACGGCCCTTCCTGACATGACTAAATCCGGTCTGCTGGCATACAAAGCCTTGTCAATCACGAAATATTCCTGCTCCACGCCCAAGGATGGGGTCACTTTCCTTACATTTCTATCGAAATACTGACAGATGTCCACGGCGGCGGCATTGATGGCCTCCACCGATCTTAATAGGGGTGTTTTGTAATCCAAGGCCTCTCCGGTGAAGGAGACAAAAATGGTGGGAATACAGAGGGTATTGTCAAAAATAAAGATGGGCGAGCTTGGATCCCAAGCTGTGTAACCCCTTGCTTCGAAAGTGGTTCTTATACCGCCGTTAGGAAAAGAGGAAGCATCAGGCTCCTGTTGTACAAGGGCGGACCCTTTGAATTTCTCTATACCTGATTGGGCATCGAAAAAAGTATCGTGTTTTTCGGCGGTAGAACCGGTCAAAGGCTGGAACCAGTGGGTGTAATGCGTTACCCCTTTGGAAAGCGCCCAAGTCTTAACCGCTGTGGCGACTTCCTCAGCACTTGAGGCATCGATTTTCGCTCCCTTTTCTATCGCAGAACTCACCCTCTTAAAAATTGAAGGGGCTAGAGATTCCTGCATTTCTTTTAGTCCAAATACTTGGGAACCAAAATAGTCGGAAATTTTTGAAGATGGGGCCTCGACTATAACTCGTTCTCGGGCTTGGACCATCAAAAGTGATTGTTTACGTAATGTTGCCATCTGAAGTGTTTTCGGTGTTTAAACTGAGAGCAAATGTAAAAAAATATGAACAAATAAATGGTTCATGCTGATTTTTTCACCCTGTTTTGTGAAAAATTACACATTTAGCAAAAAAAAGAGGTGAAAAACCTTCCAATAGGCCGTTAAAAGATCAAAATAAACCTGAAAATTAGAAAATTGAAAACGTGAAATTAAAATCTTACCTTTACGGTTCAATTTAGCATGAAGAAGGTTTGAAAAAGGTGGCATTTTACACGCTGGGGTGTAAGTTAAATTACTCTGAAACATCTACCATAGGTAGGATGTTTGAAAGTAAGGGTTATCAAAAGGTGGATTTTTCCGAAACTCCCGACATTTTTATTATCAACACCTGTTCGGTTACCGAAAATGCTGATAAGAAATGTAAGAAGATAGTAAGGGAGGCGAAAAAGATATCTCCACTGTCTTATGTCGCCATTATCGGCTGTTATGCGCAGCTGAAACCCGCTGAAATAGCAGAGATCGACGGAGTAGATGCGGTCTTAGGCGCCGCTGAAAAATTTCGCTTGATCGAATTGTTGGATGGATTTGCTAAAGTTCAGGAAACAAAAATACTGGCTTCTGAAATCCATGAAGCCACACAGTTCAACAATGCTTTTTCTATCAGTGACAGAACCCGCACGTTCTTGAAAGTGCAGGACGGCTGCAATTATGGTTGCGCTTTCTGTACCATACCGCTTGCCAGAGGAAAGAGCCGCAGTGATACTGTGCCAAATATCCTTGAATCCGCAAGGGAAATTGCCCAGACCGACGTAAAAGAAGTGGTACTTACGGGGGTAAATATCGGCGACTTTGGAATTCAGGATGGCAAAAGAAAAGAAAAGTTCGAAGATTTAGTAAGAGCGCTTGATGAGGTCGAGGGAATTGAAAGATTTAGGATCTCGTCAATCGAGCCCAATTTGTTGACCAACGAGATAATCCAGTTCGTGTCGACCTCAAAAAGATTTGTACCCCATTTCCATATCCCTCTACAGTCAGGAAGCAACGACATCTTGAGGAAAATGGGCCGACGATATCTAAAACAGCTATATGAGGACCGCGTAGCAAAAATCAAAACCCTGATGCCCCACTGCTGTATCGGGGTCGATGTCATTGTGGGCTTTCCTGGAGAGACACAGGAGCATTTTTTAGAGACGTATAACTTCCTGAACGAGTTGCCCGTCTCCTACCT
>DATGMS010000322.1:0-2894 GCA_035307285.1 Cyclobacteriaceae bacterium | reverse complement strand
TAACGCACATCCTTGATTGATGGAAAAATTATTGATTGATAGAGACGGCAGACAGCTGAATTACCTTAGAGTATCGGTCACTGACCGGTGTAACTTCCGGTGCTACTATTGTATGCCGGAAGAAGGGGTAAATTTTGTTGAAAGAAAAGAGCTGGTGTCCTACGAGGAACTTGGGGAACTTACCCTTCTCTTCTCCCGACTCGGTGTGAATAAGATAAGAATAACCGGAGGTGAACCATTCGTGCGTAAAGGAATCATGTCCTTTTTGGAACAAATCAGCAAAAACCCTAGCATCGATCAGATCACCGTCACCAGCAACGGCACTTTGACTCCTTCTCAGATGCATCAGCTTAAAAGCTTGGGGATCCTTAAAATCAATATCAGCATGGACTCGCTTGACCGCCAGCGCTTTTTTGACATGACAAGAAGAGACCGCTTCGACGAGGTGTACGGTTGCGTACTGGAGCTCATGGCAGCAGGATTTGAGGTCAAACTTAATTGTGTAGTAGCCGATGGGCAGAACATTTCAGATATTGTTCCTTTTATAGAACTCACGAAGAACTACCCCCTGTCTGTCCGGTTTTTAGAAGAAATGCCTTTTAACGGAAAAAATACTTTTGAAACTCCTCAGTGGAACCATGTCGCCATATTTAATCATATAGAAATGCATTATCCCCATTTGCTGAAGCTAAGGGATGAAGCAAATGGCACTTCAGTCAACTATAAAATACCCGGCTACCAAGGATCCTTCGGAATCATTCCTTCGTTCAGCAGGACTTTTTGCGGAACTTGTAACAGAATACGCCTCTCCGCGACCGGAGAACTGCGCACCTGTCTATACGGTCCTCCGGCTACCAATCTCCGGGACCTGATCCGAAGCGGTGCAGCTATGGAAACTATTGAAGATGAAATCATTGCAATAGTTGCAGCAAGGGAGAAGGATGGATTTGCGGCAGAGGCTTTGACAAAAAAATCTCCTAAAAGATCCATGTCTTTCTTGGGAGGATAAAGTAAACAGTATGATCAACCAAGAGCGTTATTTGAGACAACTACAGTTGCCAAGGTTTGGTGAAGAAGGCCAAAAAAAGCTGACTGGGGCAAAAGTTCTGGTCATCGGAGCGGGAGGCCTCGGTGTCCCCGTACTTCAATACCTGACAGGAATGGGGGTTGGTAATATTGGTGTCATGGATGAGGATGTAGTGAGTCTTAGCAACCTTCATCGCCAGGTGATCTATACGCCACAGGATGTTGGACGGTCAAAGGTTAGCTGTTGCGTACCCCGACTTCAACAACTAAATCCTGAAATAACCATCACAGGCATCCCCATAGCCTTATCAAAAAACAACGCCTTAGAAATGGTAGCCGGATATGACGTAGTCGTGGATGCCACCGACAATTTCACTGCCCGTTACCTGATCAACGATGCCTGTGTGATTCTGAATAAGCCTTTTATCTACGGAGCACTGCAACAGTTCGAAGGCCATGTCAGCGTATTTAATTACCAAGGGGGGCCTACTTACCGCTGCCTCTACCCTACCCCCCCTTCGGGTGGTCAGATACCCGATTGCAATACTGCCGGTGTCTTGGGTATAGTCCCCGGACTCGTGGGCTCCTATCAGGCATTGGAGACTGTCAAGGTGATCACAGGAATAGGTAAACCCCTTTCGGGAATACTACAGGTATTCGACTTTTTGGACAATAGCCAGTATAGCATGAAATTGACCGCAAAAGAAGAGAATAGAAACATAAAATTCCTTCGAGAGGACACAATCCTTTCCTGTAACGCAGAACCTTCCATTTCTGTGGAGGAATTACTGTCTTGGATGAACGAAAAAAAGCCATTCAACCTCGTAGATGTTAGGGAAAATCACGAATTTGCTAAAGGCCATTTGGAAAAAGCCGTGCCCTTGCCCCTCTCTACAATTAACGGAAAGCTTCCTGAACTTTCCAAAAACCAGCCTTGGGTGGTTATCTGCCAACAAGGAGGCAGAAGTAAAAAAGCAGTTGATATCTTAAAAGAAAAGGATCCTTCACTCCAGCTTTTTAACCTTGAAGGGGGCTTAAGCGATTGGACCAAGCGGCTCGGCAATAAATATCTTGTAACATGATTTCAGTCAGAGAAGCCCTTGATCTCGTTTTATCACAATCCCTGCCCAAAGAAACGGAGGAGATGGACCTTGCATCCAGTTTGGGCAAAATTCTGGCTGAGCCCATAAGCGCTGACAGAGACGCGCCACCCTTTGACAGGGTGACCATGGATGGAATAGCCGTCCTTTTCAGTGCTTTAAAAGAACACTCAGCCTTTCGAATTGAAGCTATCCAACCGGCAGGATCCCCCCAA
Source organism: Cyclobacteriaceae bacterium (assembly GCA_035307285.1). Classification (GTDB taxonomy): domain Bacteria; phylum Bacteroidota; class Bacteroidia; order Cytophagales; family Cyclobacteriaceae; genus DATGMS01. The sequence continues at coordinate 553 of DATGMS010000322.1, read as the reverse complement.
GTTAAATTAAGCAGCCCAGAAAATTGTATAGAAGTGATGACGGGGGCCAGTCTTCCAGAAAACACCGACTGTGTGATTCCTTATGAGCAAATAAAAATAGAGGATGGAATCGCTTATCTTCTCAACACAAACCACCTATTTCGTCAGAATATCCATTTTAAAGGATTGGATGCCGTGCAAGGCGCTATTTTGTTGGACGAGGGGGAAGTGATTACCCCATCCGTAATTGGTGTGTTGGCGTCTGTGGGAGCAGCCAAGGTCAGCGTACTTAAATCTCCCCGAATCGCCATCTGCTCCACCGGAGATGAGCTCGTCGACATTGATCAACAGCCGGCCGACCATCAAATCAGGAGATCAAATTCCCATATGTTGTATGCCGCCCTACTTGAAATGGGTATTCAAGCAGATGTTTTCCATATGGAAGACAACAAAGAAGCGATGGCCCGAAAACTTTTGGCTCTTATCAACGATTACCAGATTTTACTGTTCTCCGGAGCCGTATCTAAAGGAAAATACGACTTTCTTCCTCTTGTATTAGAAGAATTTGGAATGG
>DATGMS010000321.1:0-4953 GCA_035307285.1 Cyclobacteriaceae bacterium | reverse complement strand
ATCCTCCACGGATTGAAATCCTATGGATTCAATCTCCCAATCCTGATGGCTCCGAATGTCAAATTCCGAAACCCTTCGCCGGTTGGTCCTAGTGTAGTAAACATGCCCCCTGTCATCCACGTCGATAGAAATAGGATCCGCAACCAGAGAGTCCGAGCCCCATAATTCTAGCGTGAGGCCTTCCCCTAGCTCCGGATTGACTTGTTCCTGAATCACCCTAGAATAAGTAGCCGCCAACTCCGGCTCGAAACTTTTTATCCGCTTATCTTCAGGCGCCTGTTCACAGGCCGAAAAAATCAACAGACTACCAAAAAGACACTTTATCAGGTACTTCTTATTTTGAAAGCTATTATTGAAAGGATGGTCCATATTTGCTATGCTCGCCTCTTATTCCCATTCTTTATTTAGTGTAGCCAAGAAGCTCACCACATCCCTTATTTCTCTTCGCGTCATTAGATGCTTCATGTCGGGCATACTAGAAGGAGCATTTACACGTCTGGCAATATTGTTTTTCATTATTACGGTATCTGGACTGTTACCAACCTTCAGAGTAAGGCTATTAGGCGCTTCTGCATTTAAAATTCCACTGACGGTCCTGCCATTGTCCAGGTCAAGGGTAGCGATACCGAACCCAGGTGCAAGGCGTTTGCTTGGATCTATCAGTGATTCTAGAAGTTCTCTTCTTGAAATTTTGCCGGCTATCCCGTTTAACCTAGGCCCTGCGACGCCACCCATATCATCATAAGCATGACAACGGATACATTGTGCGGATTGGTGCCTGAAAAAGACCCTGCGGCCCAGTTCTTCATCACCGCCGTAAAGGCTTCCTTCATAAGAGGCCATCAACGAATCCTCAGAAAGTCCTGCATTGAATTTCTCATACCTGTTGTACAATTCTTCAGATGAAGTGGCTTCTAACGCCTCTGCAAGCTCCAACTGGATTTCTGGAGCCAGTTTGCCTTCTTCCAGACGCGTCAATAATTCTTCTAAAGGTGCTTGCGAGAACTCTAAGGGAATGGCTCCCAAAGTCAACACTGCGGCCTGTTTCTCCTCCACGCTTCGGGTCGCGATGACTTCGTTTAGCAGGTTTATCATTAAATCTTTAGGAATGTCAACTGTACTTAGAAGATCAAGACCTGCTACCCTCACATTTTTGTCCCGATCTGATAATGCCTGCTGTATAGCCTGGTCCTTGTGATTTCCTTCCAAAGCCGTCAAAGCTTTTAAGCTGGCTATTCTTACGTCAGCGCTACTGTCTCCTTTCAGATTGGCCAACAACCCTTGCACCCCCTCAGTTATGTGTAACTGCCCAATAACCTTGGCAGCTTCTAACCTTAATAAGGGCTCACGGTGTGACAACATTTTAACAAGAAAGCCTGAGGCGCTGTTCTGTACGGGCGGAAGCTCCCTTACTACTTCTCCACGATTTCTTCCATCCACACGATCCAACACAGAAGGTTTTGTCCAGGTGCCGAGGGTCTGCAAGGCTTCCGTCCTCATCGCTACAGGTGCGCTCTCCTTTCCTGCATACGCGATTAGATTGTCCAACGCCGGTGCGCTACCAACCCGTAAATTTGCATTGATGGCGCGTCTGATAAGTGCTTCGTTGCTGAATTCTGTGTCCTTCAATAAATCGCCTAGGGCTGGAAGTGCTCCTTCGATAGAATGATCATCATTAATAGCCCTGGCCGCTTCTGTAACGATGTACTCATCCTGATCCTTAAGGAAACGGTCTATACCCGGATGCGCCATTCTCCTTAGCGCCAGTACAGCTCCAAGTCTTACTGCAGAGGAAGAATGATCGGAAAGTGCCAAAATGGCCTCAGGTTGATTGATTCTTCCCAACGCCAAACTAGCGGCATGTCGGATATAGGCATCTTCATCATTATTTGCAGCCAAAAGCTCTACCAGACCAGTAATCGCCTCTTCATGGGCTATTCTTCCCAAAGCCTCCGCCGCAAAGAATCTTGTCCTGCTATTTTCATCTTTCAGCAATGGAATTAAAGCATTCCCTGCCTCTTTATAACGAATATCCCCGAGCCATTTCGCCGCTTGCGACCTGATCTCCGGGTCATTGTCTTTCAACAAAGCCAATAAAGGCGCACCGTATTTCTGATCCTCAAGACGAGCCATTTGACTTAACCCGATGATACCATGAATCCGGGCCAATTGATTTTTACTTTGCTCGGCATTATTTTTTAAAATTCCTGCTCCATCGTCTCCCCTTTTTGCCAATTCAAATTGAGCTTTCCGGCGGATCCTCATGTCGGCATTGCTAAGGAGACTATTCAATTCCTCCAGTTCCTTATTCGCGAAATTTTGTCCAACCAGTTCTTTAGTGGTCGCCCTTTCCTGCCAGGATGCCCCCTCATCATCATCCATCTTCCACACCCTACCCCAATCCTTGGTACCCCAGCCGTCTATCCAATCGGCAACGTACAAAGAACCATCGGGTCCAAAATCAAGCCCCGTGGCCAATACACCCCCCAAAACTTTACTGGTTTCGGCCAGTTCAAAACTAGCACCTTTAGGATTTAATTTAAAAGCGTGGATTCCTGACCTTGAGGGATTTCCGACGAATTCCACCACAAAAAATGTATTTTTCCATCTGGGTGCGAGCGCGGTCCCGGGATTATAGACCATTCCGGTTGGACCATTAATAAAATTGGCAATTGTAGGCGTAATATAGGCTGCCTGACCTTCAAATCGTGGCTTATACAGACCTTCTTCCATCCACACTTTATACGTATTATTAAGCGAATCGCGGTATTTCCCGAACTGCCAGTTGGTTCTCCAGCCAGTGTCTGAGCCGTTAACAATATAGACAAGTCGCTCACTTTCTCCGGCATGATCACCGTCGTTATCAACACTGATCATGTTCGCATATTCGTCAAAAACAAACTCATGGACGTTTCGAAGTCCTTTGGCAAAAACCTCAAAGTCACTTCCGTCAGGATTAGATCTCACAATAACCCCCTCATTGGAATGGTTCCATTCCGTCCCGTCAGGGCCGACGCCATTAAAGCCGATGTCCCCCATCGACCAATATATCCTTCCGTCGGGACCCACCGCAAGTCCGGACATGTTGTGGCCACTAAAACCGATATGTATACCATAGCCATGAGAAATGGATTCTTTTTCATCCATGATACCATCGCCGTTCTTGTCTTTCATCCTCCACAAGTCAGGCCCCACAGCCACGAACAAATCGTCATTGTAAGACAGCACCCCACCGGCAATATCTGTTACCTCATCATTAAAATCCTCCACCATTAACTGGCTTAAATCTGCAAGACCATCACCATCGGTATCCTCCAATCGGTAAACATGCTCCATTTCAACCGTCATATCCCTCCAGTCTCTGGATCCGTCTCCATTGACATCAGTCAGCCATCCATTCTTATCACTGTTTTCCGGAGAAAGTACTTTTCGCAAAAAAGCACGCTTATCATCTATAGTTTGGAGACTGATTGATTCGATCTCCCAATCCTGATGGCCCCGAATATCAAACTCGGAGTTTTTCTGCCTATTGGTGCGTGTATAGAAAAGCCTACCTTGATCATCTACTTGAATAGAAATGGGATCCGCGACCAGGGAATCTACTGCCCACAGTCTCAGATTCAAGCCTTCGGCTATCTCTGGCTGAACCAAGCCTTCAATAGTTGCGGCCAAGTCGGCGACTTCCTTGGCCTCCATCTGTAAGATCCGTTGATCTACTGGATCTTGCTTGCAGGATTGCATCAACAAAAATGAAACACTAAAAAGTACTAAAATTGCCTTCGAACTTTTGGCTAAAACGGCATTGGAAATTCTATTCATAAACATAAGTTTCTTCTGGAAAATCATCATCCCATTGATCCCGATTCAAATAGTTTAATGGGATGGGGCGTAATATAATTAAAAGTATCCCATTCAAAAATATAATTTTTATAAAGAGGGTGTATGGGGTTTTGAGCGCAATCTCTGGACACAATTGGCCAAAGACCTAAAATTATGATAAGGTGTTTTCCAGATCTGACCCTTTCTCGTTTGTTGATGATGGGGCTCTTTGTCCAATCCCCCAGCGTACCATTCTCCATGCTCTTGGTCGATCACGTACCTGGTAATGTAATCCCATTGTTGTTGAAACTTGTCAAAATACGCCATCTCATCTTTAGGGAAATAATCAGCCATGATCAACAAAGTATTTAATCCTTCTGCCTGTGCCCACCAGTTCTTGCTGTCCTTGACAATAGTGAGTTCATCATCTCCTTGAAAGTAGAAACCTCCGTCATAAAAGCCCCCTACTTCCTTATCCCAACCATAATTAAGAGAATGATCCACCATTTTTTTGGCGACTTGCATGATTTTAGGATCATCAATCCCAAGTACGTGAGAAGCTTCAAGCATCAGATACGCCGTTTCTACATCATGGCCAAAAGATACATGATCCAAGGAATGATGCTTTTCAATTTGGCTTTGGGTAGAATCACGGTAAGTCACTGGACCCCAATTAGGGAAGAAGAACAATTGAAGATAACCTTCCTCTGTTACCATCGTGTCGCGGATCAGGTAAAGCATCTCCTTTAGCCGTTCTCCGAGCAAGGCATCTGGCCAAACCTGATAGAGTTCTGTAAAAGCTTCCAGCAAATGAATGGAACTATTTTGATCTTTGTAGCCTATTTGCGAAGTAGAGGGCAAGCCTCTTCTATCGACCAAAGGGCTCCCATTCCTTGCAAGAGACTGATAATACCCCTTATGGACAGGGTCATGGCTATGCTTTTCCAGCCAATGAAAAGCCTTTTGGGCCAACGCCAAGGCCGCAGTATCGCTGGACGCTTGATAATAAGCTGCCAATCCAAATATGGCAAAAGCATTGCCATAGGCGGTTTTTGCCTCTTGGTCTGGGTCGAGTACTTTGCCGCTTTGATCGGTTAAGGTATAAAATCCGCCGAATTCCTTATCCCAAAATTT
>DATGMS010000320.1:0-2065 GCA_035307285.1 Cyclobacteriaceae bacterium | reverse complement strand
TGTAGGCGGTCTGATTCATTATTACATGGAGGATTTCGTGGATTCGCGGAATACAGATGATTTGAGTGCGATTCCAAAACGCTATATAGGTCTTTCCAGCCGCTTCACCTACTCCTACAAGGATACGTATATGATTGAAGGAAACGTGGGTTACACCGGGTCAGAAGCATTTGAAAAAGGCAAGAAGTTTGGAGTTTTTCCTGCCATATCCATAGGATGGTTGCCTACAGAATATGAATTCGTCAAATATAGTATTCCGTTTCTCAATTATCTTAAATTCAGAGGCTCTTATGGTCAGGTTGGCAACGACCGAATGAATGTGAGGTTCCCCTATCTGACATTAATGGGGCCAACCGGTGGTGGTCTATGGAATGTGGGAGGTGGCTATACAGAAACCCAGGTTGGCTCTTCGAACCTGAGATGGGAAACAGCCACAAAAACAAACTTCGGTATTGACGCGAAATTTTTCAAGGAAAGCTTTGACATGACCGTTGATTTCTTTTCAGATATTCGTTCTGGAATTTACCAGCAACGGGCTAGCATACCCGAGGAGATGGGTTTGGTTACGCTCCCCTTTGCGAATGTTGGCAAGATGAAGAGCTGGGGAGTTGACGGACATATTTCCTACACCAAGAATATCGGAAAGGATGCCTATATGGTCTTGCGCGCCAATTACACACAATCTAAAAACAAAGTACTGGAATACGAAGAATCGATTGTACGCTTTCCATACCAATCCACCGTTTCCTATCAGTGGGGAATTAACCGGGGATTGATTGCCTTGGGATTGTTTGAAGACGAAGCCGATGTCATGAATAGTCCGACACAAACTTTTGGAGGGGAGGTACTGCCCGGTGACATTAAGTATAAAGACGTAAATGGCGATGGCGTTATTGACGATTATGATGTCGTACCGCTGGAATATTCCTCTACACCCCAAATTCAGTATGGTTTCGCAACAGAGCTTGGTTGGAAAAACTGGAGTTTGAGTATTCTGTTTGAAGGGGTAAGCCGGATGAAATACTTCAGCGGCGGCAACGGCTTTTTCCCTTTCAACGGAAGAGAGACCGGAAACGTGCTGTTGGCTGTGGGTGAACAGTCAAATAGGTGGACATCTGCCGAAATATCCGGCGACCCATCTACCGAGAACCCCAATGCCCGATTCCCAAGGCTTACATACGGTTGGAATGCCAACAATAACCGAAACTCAACTTTTTGGTTGAATGACGGAAGTTATGTAAGGTTGAAAAATGTGCAGCTATCCTACCAGACGAAAGCAGACTTCATGAAGAAAGTTGGTATTGAGGGAGCTACTTTTAGTTTGATTGGTGAAAACCTGCATGTCTGGGACAAACTGGAAGACAAGATCTTCGATCCTGTTCAGGCCACCGGTAACGGAGCAAGATACCCGTTACAGAGGGTCTTTACCTTACAAATGAATCTTAAATTTTAACATACATTGCAATGAAGGTGAAAAAAATGATATACAGTCGCGTTTTATTGTTGCTGATAAGTGCAGTAGTGTATAGCTCGTGCGAAGAGTACATTGATATTGATGAATATGTGTATGACAAAACAACGATAGACACTATTTTCGTATCGAAAACACAAACGTTTGAATATATAATCGGCACATCAGCATTATTAAAAAACGAATCAAATTTTGTAGGAGATTGGGATTACAGAGCTGACTTTCCCAGTGGTATGGGATCGGATGAAGCCATTCAGCCCTGGATAAATTGGGATCATGCGGGAAGTTGTTTGGTGGTTGATCAGGTCACCCCCCGGGATACAAAAAATGTCAATCCATGGCCGGATTATTACAAGGGCATCCGGAAAGCGAATATTATCCTGGCCCGGATTGATGGAAATCCCGAATTAACAGCCGCCGAACTGAGAGATTATAAAGGATTGGCTCACTTTTTACGTGCATATTTCTATTACTCTTTGGTGAGACTATACGGGCCGGTGCCAATTTTGCCTGACGAACCTTTTGACACAGATGCTCCTGCTGAAGCTGCCTCTTATGAGCGATCATCTTTTGATGAGTGTGTGGAGTATATCT
>DATGMS010000319.1:0-3929 GCA_035307285.1 Cyclobacteriaceae bacterium | reverse complement strand
GAATCAAAAAACGGTTCTGAAAAATAATCCTCTAAGTGATAGGTCACATAGGAGAGTTGGAGATCTTCCATTTCCTCTTCTATGTCCCCCCCTTTGAGGTAGAAGATGCCATTAGGAAATTCGTTGATGTCTTCCTTTTTAAATTTATTCTTGACCCAAGGATAAAAGTTAGCCATTTGGGTTACAGCACGACTAATGATGAAGTCATATCTCCGCACCAGCTCCTCGGCACGGACCTGCTGGGGCTCTACATTGGACAATCCCAGACGTTTATACACATCCTTCACCACCGTGATTTTCTTTCCGATGGAGTCCACTAGATGGAAAGACACCTTCGGATAAAGTATAGCTAACGGAATACCCGGAAAGCCTCCGCCAGTCCCAATATCCAAAACCTTGGTACCTGGTTCGAATTCCATGACTTTGGCTATTCCCAGAGAATGGAGCACATGGTGAGCGTAAAAATTTTCCATGTCCTTTCTGCTGATCACATTGATTTTCTCGTTCCACTCCGCATATAATTCCCCCAATTGTGAAAACTGGCCTTTTTGCTTTTCGGTAAGATTGGGGAAATACTTAAAAATAAGAGATACGTCGTTGTTCATTTGTTTATATGTGCTTGTTTTTACCTTGGGCAATTTCATATAGTAGTTCCCGGGAGCGGTGAAGCTGGGCTTTTACCGTTCCCAGAGGCTTGTCCAGTTCTTGGGCAATTTCATCATAAGACAATTCGTCGAAATACCGGAGCTTGACCAGCTTTCTGTATTTTGCGGGAAGCTTATCCACAAATATCCTGACCATTTCTATCCGTTGGGTTCGGATATATTCATCTTGGGGATTGTTGTCATCATCTTCGACGTCAATATTAACGGCATTCCCACCATCATCGGTAAGGGTATTGTTGAGGCTCATGGTCTTGAGCTTCTTCTTTCTGATAAAATCTATGGCATTGTTGGTCGCTATTCGGAATAGCCATGTGCTGAAGGTATAGTCTTTTTTGAACTTATGAAGATTTCTAAATGCTTTGGCAAAAGCCTCCATCGTCAGGTCTTCGGCATCATCCGCATCCCTGATCATTTTCAAAATCATAAAATAGACCGCTTTTTTATACCGCTTCATCAAAGTGGCATAAGCTTGCTGGTCTTTTTCTTGGACAGCTCTATCTATCAAGTCAAAATCCTCTATCGCTTTGTCCGAAAACCCCCGATCGTTTACTTCCATTTAATTTTCTTTGATAGATACCCTTTCGTCCCTACAACCCAAAAATAAACCAAATAAGGCAAATCGAAAAACATAGTCCAATACACCTTTCCTACCCCTTCCAGTTTGTTCTTTACCGCATTAAAGACAGCGGTTTGGATCAAGGCCCGTAACACCACTAACCCAAGGATTATTGCAATTGGTTCCCGTTCAGCAGATAGAGATAACAAGAAAATACACGCGAACCAAAAAACCAAATGGCTGAACGTATATATGCCTAACTTAAGTTTACTGCCCACCTTGTAAAATCTCCCCGCATGATAGTGTCTTGTTTTTTGTAAGAAAAAATCATTCCATATCAATTTAGATTGCGACACCGTGATACTTTGAGGGTTAATGACTAAAGAGGTGTTCTTGTGATGAGCATGCTGATTGACAAACAAGTCATCATCTCCCCCATTTACCTTCCAAAAGCCCCTAAATGCTTTCTTCCCCATGAAAAAACTTTTTCTATACGCCAAATTTCTTCCCACCCCCATGATCGGGGACTTCCAGAGTGCGAAGGAAAAATAATTTACAGCAGTGAAGAGAGTTTCGTATTGAATAAGCCGGTTTAATAAGCCGGGATGCCTATCGTAGGCACCATGGCCTAAAGCGATCTGCTTTTTCCCCAATCTTAAAGGCTGCGTCATCAGGCGTATCCACTTATTGGAAACCGGCCAACAATCGGCATCAGTGAGCAGGATGATGTCGTATTTTGCCACTTTGATGCCTAAGGTTAAAGCATATTTCTTGCCGGTCACGTGCGATGGGGTAAATTGGATCGTGACTGTTCTTAACTGTGGGTAAATATTCATCATCTTTCGCAGCAAAGACTTTGTTCCATCAGTGGATCGGTCATTGACAATGACGATTTCATATTGGGGATAATCCTGCGTGACCAAGATAGGCAGGAGGTTTTTCAGGTTCCTTAGCTCGTTTCTGGAAGCAATTACGATGCTTACTCCCTCTTTCATTTCATCCTCTAGGCCAAGGAATTTGCTTGGGTGGTGAAAAAATGCAAGGCGGCCGAATATAAATAAAAGGTAGATCAACTGAATGGCTGCCGAGGCAAAAAACACCACCCATACAATTTCTAGGAGCATGCTATCTTAATTGAACGGCAAAGATAAAATCAAATTCAGCAATTCTTTTGGGGATAAGCTTCTATTTTTGTGGTTCTTTCCCAGAAGCGGGAAGGCCGCCGGCGGAAATGGGAAGAAGTCTATCACCCATCGTCTATGGACTATTAGCTACAAACTATACCAATGAAATTTACACTTGAAAATACAGATATAAAGACCAAAGCAAGGACGGGGTTGATCAAGACTGATCATGGGGAGATCCAAACCCCTATTTTTATGCCGGTCGGAACGGCCGGATCAGTCAAAGCCGTACATCAAAAGGAATTGGCCAATGATGTCAAGGCCCAGATCATCTTGGGGAATACCTACCATCTCTACTTAAGGCCAGGTCTAGACATAATGGAAAGAGCCGGCGGCTTGCACAAATTCAATGGTTGGTCCAGACCCATACTGACAGATAGCGGGGGATATCAGGTGTTTTCAATGGAAGACAACAGAAAGATCACGGAAGAAGGGGTCATGTTCCGATCTCATATTGATGGTTCTAAACATCATTTTACCCCCGAAAACGTAATGGATATCCAAAGGGTAATCGGCGCGGACATTATCATGGCTTTTGATGAATGTACTCCTTACCCCAGTGATTATGCCTACGCCCAACAGTCTATGGAAAGAACCCATCGCTGGCTGAAGCGGTGTATAGACCGTTTTGATACTACGGAAGGAAAATATGGGTATTCCCAAACCCTTTTCCCTATCGTACAGGGCAGCATGTACAAAGATCTGAGGATACAGTCCGCAGAGTTTATTGCTTCCTGCAACAGGGAAGGTAATGCCATAGGAGGATTGTCAGTGGGCGAGCCTGCGGAGATCATGTATGAAATGACCGATATCATTACTGATATTCTTCCCGCTGACAAGCCAAGGTACCTGATGGGCGTGGGGACTCCAGCCAATATACTCGAGGGAATAGCGCTGGGAATAGATATGTTTGACTGTGTAATGCCGACACGGAATGCCCGTAACGGCATGTTATTTACCAGCGAGGGCATTCTCAATATGAGGAATGAAAAATGGAAGGATGATTTCTCCCCCATTGACACGAGCATTGATAGCCATGTCAGCAGTTTTTACTCAAAGGCTTATTTGAGACATTTGATTATCAGCAAGGAAATTTTGGGAGCCCAAATTGCGAGTATCCATAACCTTTCCTTCTACCTTTGGCTGGTGGGCCAAGCCCGGGAAAAGATTCGAAGCGGGGAATTTTCCTCTTGGAAAGAGGCGATGGTAAAGAAAGTAAACACACGCTTATAAGGCAGCGTCAAATTAGTTTGAAATGAAAATACTGGACAAATTGATCATCAAGGATTTCCTCAAGACCTACTTCTTTGTGGTTTTGATGCTGATTCTGATTGTCTTGGTGTTGGATTTCACGGAAAAGAATGATGCGTTTATCCGGAATAATGTTCCCGGGGGAGATATCCTAAAGTACATGTTTAATTACGGTCTTTACCTGAACAACCTGCTGACCCCCATCACGGTTTTTATCTCCGTTATCTTCATCACTTCGAAGATGGCTGGCAGAACAGAGATTGTGGCCATATT
>DATGMS010000318.1:0-9465 GCA_035307285.1 Cyclobacteriaceae bacterium | reverse complement strand
TTCCCCCCATGGTAACGCCATTGCTAGATGATAACACTATTGATAAAGTTGGCCTTGAGCGTTTAATCGAGCACCTGATCCAAGGAGGAGTTCATGGAATTTTCGTTTTGGGAACCACCGGCGAGGCGCCTAGTCTCCCCTATTCTCTTCGGCGGGAACTTGTGAAACTAACCTGCGAGCAAGTAGACGGAAGAATTCCAATAATGGTTGGGGTTACGGACAGCTCTCCGGCAGAAAGTCTACGGCTGGCAGAGTTTTCCTCCGAAGTCGGTGCAAGTGCCGCAGTGGCCGCCCCCCCTTATTATTTCGGCCTAGACCAGTCAGAATTGGTCGAATATTATTTGAGTTTAGCAGAAAGATTACCCCTGCCTCTTTATCTGTACAATATGCCTTCTCACACCAAAATCGCTATTTCGATTGGAGCGGTAGAGACATTATCCAAGCATCCCAACATTATTGGATTGAAAGACAGTTCAGGGAATGCCGTTTACTTCAATGGTATACTACATGCTATGAAAGAAGATCCTTCATTTTCTCTTTTGGTGGGTCCTGAAGAGATGATGGCCTCTTCAGTCTTGATGGGGGGTCACGGAGGGGTAAATGGCGGAGCGAATCTGTTCCCCATGCTTTATGTCGAACTTTACCAAGCCGCAGTGGATCGGAATCATGGAAAAGTGATGAGATTGCAAAGGAAGGTGATGGAAATATCCAAGCGCCTCTATGGTGTGGGTAAGACAGGTTCAAGTTATTTGCAGGGATTAAAAGCTGGATTAAGGGTTTTGGGAATCTGCAATGATCATCTATCTTCGCCTTTACGAGGTTTTGAAGATCCGGAAAAAACCCAGATCAAGGAGCATCTCAGGCATCTTCAATAAAAACCATTATCCCTTCACTTTCACCCCCTGACAACCGTAGTTAACTTCTTCAATTTATGCCGCCATGCAGTTACCCTTATTAGATCTAAGCATTTTTCTAATTTACATGCTGGGAATCATCCTCTTTGGTGCTTCCTTCTATTTCAAAAATCGCTCAGCTGAAGAGTATATATCGGGAGGTGGCAACCTGCCTTCATGGGCCATCGGCATGTCCATATTCGCAACTTTTGTGAGCAGCATCAGCTTTTTGGCACTTCCCGGAAATGCCTATCTCTCCAACTGGAACGGCTTTGTTTTTAGCTTATCAATACCTATTGCAGCTGTCTTGGCGGTGAAGTTTTTTGTTCCTTTATACAGGAAGATGCAGAGCCCCTCTGCCTATTATTATTTGGAGTTACGCTTTGGATTATGGGCAAGGATCTATGCCTCTGTTTGCTATCTACTGACACAATTGGCGCGAATGGGAGCGATAATGTACCTACTAGCCCTACCGATGAATGCCTTGTTTGGATGGAGTATTCCGATGATCATTATAATCACCGGAGTCAGTGTAATAATTTATGCGACAATGGGCGGGCTTGAAGCGGTTATATGGACAGATGCAATTCAGGGCATCGTATTGATTGGTGGAGCATTGGCCTGTGTATTTGTTATCCTGTTTTCCATGCCGGAGGGGCCGGGACAGGTTTTTACCATTGCTTCCGCAGCCGATAAGTTCAGCTTGGGGAGCTTTAATTGGAGCCTTACTGAGTCTACATTTTGGGTGATCCTTATTTATGGCCTCTTTATCAATCTCCAGAATTTCGGTGTCGATCAGAATTACGTTCAAAGGTACATCAGTGCCAAAACAGAGAAGGATGCCATGAAATCAACTTGGTTCGGAAGTATACTATATGTTCCTGTATCCTTAATGTTTTTCTTTATCGGAACTGCTTTATTTTCATATTACCAGGCGATGCCTGAATTACTACCCCTGCACTTGCAGGGAACGGAAAATACGGACAAGATTTTCCCTCATTTTATTGTACATGCATTACCTACCGGAATGACTGGCTTACTGATCGCCTCCATTTTTGCTGCAGGGATGAGTACTGTGTCCACAAGCATTAACAGTTCTGCCACAGTCATCCTTTCGGATCATTACCAAAAGTACATCAACAAGGACGTGGGGGAGAAAGGCTCAAGAAGGGTACTTACAATTTCGTCCATCAGTATGGGCATTCTCAGCATTGTTGTAGCACTTGCCTTTAATGGTGTGGAAAGTGCGTTGGATACTTGGTGGGCCTTGGCCTCGATATTTAGTGGCGGGATTTTGGGACTGTTTCTCTTGGGTTTTATTTGCAAAAACATAAAGGAAGCCTATGCTTTGATTGGAGTAGTCGTAGGTGTGTTGGTTATCGGCTGGATGAGTCTTTCCCCGGTGTTCTTCACCGACGGACTTTGGAGCAGTTTCAGAAGCCCCTTCCACGCCAATTTGACGATTGTTTTTGGCACTACCGCGATCTTTCTTACCGGATTTCTTCTATCACGGCTTTTCAACTTTAAAGACGAAAAATAGACGAGGTATATACCTGACAAAAAAAGGTCTAAGCCCGTAATAAACTGCACCTGCCGGGAGGTGACTAAGTTGGGTAATTGTCAGAGTGGCTCCAATAACATAATAACTGGACTGCTGGAAACTTTGGTGACTTTGGGCTCCACCCAAGCGTATAGTGGTTACATGCTACGTACGGCGGCCTGTCGAGGGTATCTCTGGACTTGAATTTCCGGCAATTATCCCGATATTGCACTCTAACAGTAAAATCATGGAATCCTGGAATAAAGAACTTGCTGTACTTAAATCCATTGTCCAAAAGTCCGGGCTGGAGGAAACTACAAAGTGGGGCATCCCGGTATTTACCCACAAAGGTAAAAATGTGATCGGGATCGCGGGATTTAAGTCATTTTTTTCCCTTTGGTTCTACAATGGAAGTTTTTTGGAAGATAAAAAAAAGGTGTTGATCAATGCCACGGAAGGACAAACAAAAGCCCTGAGACAATGGCGCTTCCGTTCGACCGAAGAAATAGATGAAGCCGGTATTCTGTCCTATATCCGTGAAGCAATCGAAAATGAAGAACTGGGCAGGCGGCTAGTTCCTCAAAAAAAGAAACAGCTCCCCGTCCCTCCCCAACTTGAAACTGCCTTTGAAGAAGACAGAAGCTTTGCGGAATCTTTCTCCAAACTCTCCCCCTCAAAACAAAACGAATACCTGGAACATCTCCATAGCGCAAAACAGGAAAAGACCATCCTATCGCGGATCGACAAGATGCGCTCTTTGGTGCTTCAGGGACAGGGATTGCATGACAAATACAAGAAATAAACGAAAAGGTCATCGCCTCCCTCCTAATTTTTACTGAAAATATTTACCACAGTTCTTGGCCTATCTCTCCTTTAATCAGTTGCCTTAGCGTATCGTATTTTTTTTATTTTAATACTACCCAAATCAATGACAACCCTTGGTGGATTAATACGTACATTACAATGATATCATTTTAACATCATAATAGTATGGAAAAAACAATAAGACCCCTCTCCGGATACCTGATGGTTTTCATAGCTCTTGCCATTTTTACCGTATCCATTTTGTCATTCGTATTCGGTGCTATTGTACCGGGAATTGTCTTCATGTTCGTGTTTATATTATTAACGCCCGGCTTTTTTATCGTAGAACCGAACAAGGCAATGGTGCTGTTGCTTTTTGGAGCTTATAAGGGTACTGTAAAAGCCTATGGATTTTATTGGGTCAACCCTTTTATGGTCAAGAAAAAAATCTCGCTTCGGGTACGCAACTTTGAAAATAAGCCTGTAAAGGTCAATGACAAGATCGGCAATCCCGTCATGATTGGTACCATTGTGGTATGGCAGGTTCAGGACACGTTTAAAGCTTCTTTCGACGTGGAAGATTACGAAAATTTTGTACATCTTCAGGCAGATGCGGCAGTACGAAAGATGGCGGGGATCTATCCATATGATGATTTCGAGACTGAACATGCCGAGATTACCTTGAGATCCGGCGTGGAAGAGGTCAATATGTCTTTGGAGGATGAAATCAGCGACCGTCTCCAACATGCGGGAATCAAGGTACTCGAAGCAAGGATCTCCCATCTGGCCTATTCCTCCGAAATCGCCAGCGCAATGTTACAGAGACAGCAGGCCACCGCCATCGTGGCTGCACGAAGGAAAATTGTGGACGGTGCTGTAGGCATGGTAGAGATGGCATTGGAAGATTTGAAGCTAAAAAACATCGTTGATTTTGATGAGGAGAGAAAGGCCGCCATGGTCAGCAATCTGATGGTAGTGCTTTGCTCGGACCGAAGTCCAAGTCCTGTTTTGAATGTCGGAACCTTACATCAGTAATTAATGTCTAGAGCTGTTTTTAAAGAATCGCAAAAATTTAACCACCCGTTATTGTGGATAGCCATCGGCATCGCCTGGCTTCTGGTAAACATCCCGGCGATCCAGGATCTGCTGAATGAGTATTCAATGGGAAATAATTTGTGGAACAGTGGAAGGGGCAGTGCTGCTTTGGTGGGAATCGTGGTGACCAATCTTGTGGTCATTTTGTTTCTACTGATGAAACTTGAAACTAGGATTGATGCTTCCGGCATACAGTTTCGTTACCCACCGATGGTCAATTCTTGGAGAAAAATTCCTATCAACGATATTCATTCAATACGGGTTATCCGATATTTCCCCTGGGCTTATGGAGGTTGGGGAATCAGGCTTAGTTGGCACGGTTGGGCCTATAATGTCAAAGGAAATAAAGGAATAATGTTCAAAAGAAAAAGCGGGAAGCAGCTTTTGATCGGCACTCAAAGTAGCCAGCAGGTGCAACAAGCCGTCAATAATTTAATGGGTCTGAAGAGAGAGAGAGAGTATGGCGAATAAAAAACCTTTTGCCCTAAGAGTTGATGAGAAGTTGATGAAGGCAGTGGAGAAATGGGCGGCAGATGAGTTTCGCAGCACCAACGGACAATTGGAGTGGCTGATCAATGATGCCTTAAAAAAGGCAGGCAGGCTTCCTAAAGACAAAGAAGAGGTCAAATAACCTCTCCTTTGTTTATTCCCCCTCGGGGATGTACAGTAAACTATCAGTTTCGAAGTCGTAAAGCGTCAACTGTCTCAGCTGATAATAGGCGGACCAATATTCTCGAAGGGAAGCTATATAAGCCCTTTTGTTGGCATCTTTTTCGGTCTGGGCAATATTCAAATCGGTAATCGTCACCCGTCCCGTAAGATACCTGTCTCTGGATATTTCGTAACGCTTATCGGCCACCTTATCCGATAGCTCTGTAATTTCCAACCGATCTTCAAGCATCTGAAAATTTCTAGCCATGGTGTAGATTTCCTGCTCAAAGTTGATCTTTTCCTGCTCCACAGAATATTCGGTCAATCGTTGGTTGGCTCTAGACTGTTCCATCCTTGCTTTGGTACGGCCCCAATCCAAGATGGGCATACTGATCCCCAAGTTGACCAAGGCCTGCTGGTTAGGATTGACATAAATATTTTCAAAAGTTGAGGCGGCATTGTTATATCCGTAGCTGGCATTAAGGTTCATCTGGAAGCGCTGTCCTCTTGCCCGGGCTACTCCTTCTTCAGCCTCCAATAACTGTCTATCAAAGCCCAGCGCCACAGAGCGATTTTGAAAAGCAAGTTCTATGGCTCGGTCCACATCCACCTGTAGAGATGGAATATTGTCAGGAAGGATGAGTTCAACATTGGCATTTTCATTTAAGCCCACATAGGACTTTAGGGTCAACATGCTTGTTTCCATGTCCAATTTGGCACCCGCCAGATCCTGTTTGGCCTGCAACACTTGTAATTCTACTTGCAAAAGATGGTCTTCAGACGTGGTTCCTATATTGTACCTGCCGTTTTCAATCTTATAGATATCCTCTGTGTTCTTGAGATTTTTTTCGGCGATATCCAGATTCACCTGGGCCAGAAGGTAGTCAAAGAAGAACTGTGCTGCCAGTCTGCTGATCTGCTCCATTTCCTCCACATATTCCCTCTTACTTTCTTCAAAAACCAAGGGCTGAATTCTCTTGTCCCACTTGTAAGGATTGAATGCAAAGATGGGTTGATTTAACCTGATGTTGACAGGCACACCGCTGTATCTTGCCCTTAATCCTTCCGGTGCCAAGAAATTATCAAACCTACTGGTAGAAGAGTTAACGGATATTACACCGCCGGTGGCTGCAATTGCTTGTTGTAGTCCGATCCCCACATCGATCAGATTTTGCTTTACCTCCCTGAACTCTATACTCCCGTCCGGCTGGGTAACGTTGTTGACGGATTGGGTGTAGCTGGGGATGGTACCCTCCAACCTCAGCTGGGGATTGTAGTCGGATTGGTAGAGGCGGTATTGCCAAAACCTGTTTTCCTTAATCGTCTGGGCCCTCAATGCGGCTGTGGACTGGGCCTTAGCTCTTGCAACAATATCCTGCAAGGTGTAATTTATTTTTTCCTGACCATAAACCTCCACTCCATTCAAAAATAGCATGCTTATCCACAAGCATACAAAAGCTGTTTTATTCATATCTTAAAGAAGTTATTGGATCTTGGTTTGCCGCCCTTTTGGCCGGGGTAATCCCAAAGACTAAACCCACTGTGGCAGCAACACTAAACGAAATAAATATAGAAGAAAAAGTGATAATCGTCGGGAAATCTCCAAACCTTGAAACCATATTAGCCAACACAATTCCGAGTATCACGCCGATGATTCCGCCAGAGACACTTATCATGATGGCTTCAAACAGAAACTGATTCACAATGTCTGTCTTCTTTGCGCCTAATGACAGTCTTAGTCCAATCTCTTTTATTCTTTCCATTACGGATGCCAGCATGATATTCATAATCCCGATCCCTCCTACCAAGAGGGAAATACCAGCAATAGCGCCTAGCACGATATTGAAGATGTTCTGGGTCCGCTGCTGTTGTTTAAGGAGAAGTTCCGGAATGGTTATTTCATAATCGATTACATTCAGATGCCTTCTTTCAAGCATCCTGCTGATGACTTCGGCTGTGGGATTGAGCGAGGCACTTTCCTCTACCTGAATCACCAGCTTATCCAATTGATGGTAGTTGGTTGTTCCGGAAGTTGTCCCTCCCGACTGCCCTTGGGATCGGGCGGCTGAAATACCTCCGGCGGTAATCATGTCCCGGTTTTTGTACCGAACAAACATTGTTTGGATAGGAATATATACATCCATATTAAAATCCCGGATGCCCAATTTGGCAATTGTCTGATCAGAAACGATCCGCTCTTCCAATACGCCTACAACTTCCAGCCATTGGTTGCCGCTTTTAATTTTCTTTCCTATCGGGTTTTCCCTGCTGAAGAATTTGGTTTGAACGCTCCTCCCTATGATGCAGACAGGATCCCCATTTATTAAATTTGCTTCGGTAAACATTTTTCCTTCACGAAGCTCGAAATTAGTGACTTCAAAATACGCCGGTGTGACGCCCACAAGTTTTGCGGATCTTCTTATCCCACTTTTTACAATATGGGTGTCTACTATAACCTCCGGGCTTATTCTCTGGATTCCAGTCACAGAAGCCTGAACGGCTTCCACATCCAACATACGTAGACCCGGTGAATATTTGCTTCTTTCCGCTGCAGGCCCTGAACCCGAGGCATCCACCTGTTCTTCGACCTGCTCTACTATAGGCTCGATGATAATATTGTTTACCCCTACCAGCTTGATTTGCTCCAGGATCTCCTGCTGTGCCCCATTGCCAATGGCCAGCATGGCGATCACCGCAGCTACACCAAAGATAATTCCCAACGCGGTAAGCAATGACCTCAGCCTATTGGCGATCACTGCCTCTAGAGCAATGTAGAAATTGGCAATCAATCGTTGATTAAACATTCTAGTCAGACAAGTTTGGATTTATGGCTATGTTTCAATTCCGGGGCGGGCCGGTTCTCTGTCCCCCGGTTCTTGGTGCGGCATTTCCCTGCCTTCCCCCCCCATCTCCACGATCCACGGCAGGCTCCGCTGTCCTGTCTTCAGTAATCGGCATCCCCATCTCCCGCTGATTTCTCTTTCCGTTCAAATCATCAAGAAGATTTATGGCGAGATCCTCCCCCCAATTGGGAATAGATAAATATACATTCTGCCCTGCTTCAAGTCCCATTTCAATGACTACTTCATTGCTGTTGGCTGTTCCTAATTTCACTTCCTGCTTGGTTCCATTGCTCATATGGACATAGTTGATACTGTCGTTCTGAACGTGGATGGCCTCTAGAGGGACGTAGACTACATCACTCAGCTTCTCGGCCACTATTGCATTGCTGGTAGTCATGGCTGGTCTTAATAGGGGATCGCTTTCGTTGACCAGCACAATTACTTCAAATACCTTGGCATCGGAATTGGGCCTTTGTTGTCCGACATTGGCCACCCGGGAAACTACCCCCGTCAATGTTTTTTCCGGAAAAGCGTCAAGTCCTATAGTCACGTGTTGCCCTGCCTTTACTTTTCTGATATCCACTTCATTTACAAATGTGATGCTTTGCATAGACGTCAGGTCGGGGAGAGTGGCCACTATAGGATTCCAAGCGCTGATCTGTGATCCTTCGGCAACCTTGCCCCCATCCCAGTTGGTCTCATAGATTACCATACCATCCTGGGGAGCAGTGACCGTAAATTCCTCCAACAGTTCTTGCATCTGGGTAAAGTCCTGTTGGACCTCCCTCAGACGGGCACTACGCTCAGCCATCCTTGCCTGCTCCTGCTTTATCTTGATCTTATAGTTTTCCCTAGCCTGCTCCAGATCCCGGATGGATTTCTGATAGTTAAACTCATTTTGTTTGATAGTAGCCGGCGGCTCATATTTTGACTGCTCCAACACCAGTTTCTGTTCTTCGACATTGTATTCCAGATTAAGGATGTTATCCCTTTGCTGTCTTAAATTGAGGGAAGTATCCAACTGTACCTGCTCATACTGGGCAAGCTCTTGGTCAAGGTTGGTCTGTGCATCTGCCACTCTGCCGAAAAGTTCCGACTTGTCCAACGAGGCAATGAATTCACCTTCTTTGACCACAGTCCCTTCATCTACCATTTTTTCTATGGTGATCTGGTTGATTCGGAATTGCCTTGCCCGCATAGGACCCATTACCTGCACCGACCTTTGTGCCTTTAGTTCACCCGTTGTGGTAATTTCCACCGTGAAAGAACCTGATTTGACCGGTACGATAATGTCACCACCTAAGCCGGCAGCAGCAGGCGAAAAAATAAAATACAAAATAACTATAACCAAAATACTTCCGGCAGTGACAAATAAGAGATTCTTTTTCATTTTGATGCCAACAAATACATAAATAGATTCATATTACAAAAGTAAATTTTTTGAAGAGAAAATTATCCCCAACGAAATTCCTATATAGCCATTGAAATAAAACATTTTGCCTTGGCCATGCGCAATCCAAAAAACCTTTAGCAATAAAAGAAGAGTTTAGTTATTAAACAACAGTTCTGATGAGTTTCCGGTATAAAGATAGGAATGAATAGCAAAAAGCAAGACGTGACAAAGATCCGTTGCGTACAT
>DATGMS010000317.1:0-7068 GCA_035307285.1 Cyclobacteriaceae bacterium | reverse complement strand
TCTTTTTTGTCGCCCAGAAGGTTGTTGATCCCAAGTCCAAGACGCATATTTCCCTGTTTGCCGAGAGTTTTATTGGCGTTAAAATTCAAACTGTTAAATGGAACAGTAAAGACGTCCGGTTTATCCGCAATACCTACATATTGTAAGGTTTCTCCCTGGATATTATAATAGAGGGCGGCTTCTATCCCATTGATCTGCCCATTGTAGGACAAGCCCGTATTGATGATGTAGGGGGCTTGCCCAGCCATTCTCCGGGTGTTGCTGGTACTTTCCCCTATTCTTTCATTTCTCTCCCTCGACGCAAACTCAGTAGGAGTCATGGCAATTTTTGAATCAGCAAATGTTAGGTTGCCGTTGATGGAGAAATTAGCCAGACTGGCAGAAACGGATTTAAGGTTCTGGCGGATTTCAAGTTCAATACCCATCACCTTGCCGTTGCCGACGTTTCTGGCCTGGAAATTATTGGGTGCCTGTACATATTGTACGACTTCAATAGGGTTGTCAAAAGTTTTGTAGAAGCCGCTTAAAGCAATGGTTTGGCCACGTTCCTGAAACAGTTCCCATCTCAGATCGAGGTTATTGATCCGGGTGGCCTTTAAATTTCCGTCCCAGATCACCTCTCCTTCGGAATTGACATCAGGGAAGAACCCTCCAATAAACGTTCTTCCTGTTAGAGGATCAAGAATTTCTGCAAATGAGGCTTCCTTAAAAGAAGGTCTTGCAATTGTCTTTGAAAACGAAAATCGGAGATTTTGATGGCTGTTTATCGCATAGATCAAATTCACTGATGGAAAGAAGTCCAGATCATCCAGTACCGGTTCGTTTTTTAGCACCAATCCTTGTTGGTTTCTTCCGGAATATTGTTGGTCGTACTTTTCAACACGCACTCCCAAGACCGTTTTGAGGTTTTGCAGGGGGCTAAATTCATTGGAAATATACACCGAACCAGTAGTGGCGAGTGCGTCATACTGGTTTGGGTTGTTGGGCAAAAATAACGCTTCATATCTGGTTCCTTGCGTACCACCAGCGTTGGTCGGCCAAAGGTTTTCAGGTTCGAACAATTCGTTTGGATCTCCGGTAATGGTAACTGCCTGGGGGATGATCTGGAAGTTTTTTATCTCATAATCCCTGACCTTGTAAGAATATGCTCCCCCGACCTTTAATTTTGCTAGATTTCCGAGCAGGGTATATTCTTTAGCAGCATTAATATTAGCCGCTAGGTTTTTTTCATCCAGGTAGCGCCATATTCGTTCTGGATATCCTGATTCAGAACCTATACTATAGTTGCCGCCATCCGTCCTGATACGGGTATATCGGATATCCGGATCCGTTATCTTGGACCAAGTGGGAGATAATTTCCATTCCATCTCCCAGCTAGAGGCGGGAAGAAAATGCGTTCCGCTGAGCAAAAGATTGGTCATTGAGCGTTCGCTGTACTCCAAATTGTGTTGCTGCGCACTAAAGTTGGCTCCCAAGTCAGAGTTTTCATAGAAGAATATCCCCGCCTTGGAGCTGCCGTTTTGGGAATGGAAGAGATTCAGCTTGTATTTTGATTGGTTCCGTTTTAGGGCGATTCCAGCCAGGCCGCTTAGAGAAGCATTGCTGACGCCAAAGTCTCCTCTTTGGAATTCCCGTACTTCCAGTTCATTGATTTCTGGCCGACTTTTCCCGTATCGCCCATATTCCGCATTCTCGTAAAATTCAGTCTCATTTTTATAGGTCAGGGAAACGTTATATCCGATGGTGTTATCTCCCATGGATAACTGATTTCCCAAACTGAATCCAAGCCCGAAATCCATTGCACTGCCTGTCCTCATTGCCGCCAAGGTAGGATTGAATTTCTCCAAAATGCCTCTGAAGACCTGTCCGTTTTCACTACTCGGCCTTCCGATTACGCTAGCATATTGGGGTATTTGTAAATTATTGGCAGTAGGAATCTTCCTAGTTCCGTCATCAAAACCCAAAAAATCCAGGTTGCCACCCTGATAGGACAAATAGTTGCTGTTGAAGTGCATTTGAGGATTATACCCGCCACTGACAGACAGACTCATGGACTTTTCATCAGGAAAATCTTTGGTAGCAATATCTACTATGCCTCCTGTAAAATCTGCGGGCAGGTCTGGTGTGAAGGATTTTACGACCATGATATTATCCAAAAGGCTGGTAGGAAACATGTCCATCTGAATGGTGTTTCTATCCGGATCCAATCCGGGAATTTCCATCCCATTCAAAGTGGATTTGGTGTATCTATCCCCCAATCCTCTCACGTAAACATATTTCCCTTCTTCAATGGATACACCCGGCACCCTCTTGATCGCAGAGGCAGCATCGGAATCACCGATCTTCCTAAAGTTTGCGGATGAAATCCCGTCCAACAGGTTAGGTGATTTTCTTTTTATCGTCAGCAGGGCTTCCTCTGTGGTGCTGAGCATCTCTGCGGTAACCGTTATTTCTCCCAACTCCCCTACTTCTTCATACATCCTGATATTGTCTAACAAGGTGGTCTGTTTGGTTTCCACCTTGACTTCCTGAATGATTACGTTGGCGTAACCCACATAAGAAATCTGGAGGTTGTGATTTCCCGGGTCGGTCTTTATTTCAAATTTTCCATCAAAATCAGATATAGCTCCCGAGCCATTGGTCATCACCAATGCTGCAACGCCAATGAGGGGTTCTCCCGTTGAGTTATCTATTACTGTTCCCCTTATAGTTCCCTCTTGGGCAAAGGCAGCAATAGAGACCGAAAACAAAAGGAATGTAAACCAAGTAGATGTGCTTTTCATATTAAGGAATTTTTGCAAATCTGGCTGTTATATTATTTAAATATTAAAACTCAGTATTAAGTCAACATTAAGTTATTGTTAAGCACTGCGTGGTGTTCAAAAAAAGAAGAGTCTGCGGTTATCCACAGACTCTTCGATAATATTAAAAAAGCTACAGGTTCAATTAAAAATCGGCAAGTTCTCCCGCAACTGCAGACCAAGCCCAGTTTGAAAAGACACTTTTATTAGCTCCGACAGTATTGGCACCAGCCGCTACCGCAGTAGCATGGACATGGGAACCTCCTTTAAAAACAGATTGTAAGGTAGCTCCCTCTGGTAAGGTGACTTGCAGGTTATTAAAAACAAGACTTCCGTTGGCGAAATTCGCAATGCTTTTGTCTCCGCTTATGGAAAAATCACCATAGCCATCAGCTGCTGGGTCTGGGAATCCAAAGAAGTAGATATTCTCAAAGGTCCCAACAATACCGTCCCTAAAGTCAGCCAATTCTGTGGTAGCAGCACCTTTTACGGATCCGTTTTTGAGCGTGTGAGCAGCGGAAAACTCTCCTTCAGGTCCGTCTATTTCCAAAGCGTGATCAGTCTCGTCGCCTGAAATGACGATGAAATTGTCCATAGTACCGCTCCAAGCCTGATCAGTATCCAGTGCATCATCTCCGGCGTTCCACACCACTGCATTTTTTACATTGACTGATCCGCCAAACCATTCGATTCCATCATCCTGGTTTCCTATTACTTCAATGTTTTCGATAACGGTCCCGTTGCCTACACCGCCCAAGGTTAAGCCGTTGATCTCATTTCCTTCACCGATATTGGCACCGCCATGGCGGATGGAGATATAGCGCAACACGCCTGAATTGTCTGCCGGATCATTGCCCCCATATAATCCTCTGGTATCACTTGGGGGGATGCCTTCTATTTGGAAGTCGGAAGCGTTTGAAGAGACAGAGATAGGTGCCTTTCCAAGAACCAATAGGCCGCCCCATAATCCGTTTACATCAGCTTCTAAATTCGGGCTGGCAATCATCCCAGGCTCAATTTCATCCGCTACAGAGGTGAAAATGATGGGTGCCGAGGCAGTTCCTTCCGCCATTAGCCTTCCACCTCGGGCTACAACAAGTGCCGTGGCGTTGGTGCCGGTTCCGGCTTCGCCTTTTACCACCACACCTGGCTCGATCGTTAGCGTCACTCCTTCATTGATGAAAATTCTGCCGGCCAAAATATAGGTGTTGCCGGTAGTCCATGTGGTGTTGGAAGTGATATCACCCGAAATTACATTCTCCTCACCTGGAATGATTAATTCCGGCTCGTCATCATCGGTACAGGAAGAGAGATAGAATACTGCTCCAAATGCAACCACTAAGGATAAGATTTTTTTCATTGTTTAATAGATTAATTTATTTGTCTATTCTAAATAATGGCTCAAAGTTGGAGATTTAGTGTTAACTGCAAGGGTACTGGACGTTAAGGCTTTGTTAAAGAACAGTAGCTTTGTTGTGTTAATGTTAAGTGGAAGCGATGCTGAGGGAGGAAAATTGGATTAGTTCATTTCTACGCACGCTTGGCTGGGTCTTCGGGTATTAAGGAAATAAATTGAACCTTTCCAGAAATGGACCTCAAGCGATGGGAATTGGAGTATTCCAGCGGGAATCAGATTTATTTTTTGGAACTGGGCTGTTTTGTTTCGGGAAGGTTTTATTTGGCCGGGAATGGCCTTTGCATCACCGGAATAGGATTTATTTTTCTGGAAGGGAACGCAAGATCCGATGTAATGGGATTTTTTCTTTCCGAAACAGACGTTTTAAGGCGAGACTGGTCCGCTTATTCAAAACCTAACATGTCTGGCGCATTTTGAGCGATAGTCCACCTAGTGTTAACTCATCTTATGCCTGACGTCTTTGTCCCGCTACGGCGGGCTGGCGGCAAACTGGCGGAAAATGTTTTTTCCGTCATCCGACAGTTTACCTGTTTTCTATTCTTGGCTCTTTTTTCTCAATAGTTTCTGGTAATCATCCACGGTGTCAATATCAATATCGCCTAGGGGAAAAGAAATGGCGGCTACCTGCTCCGGGAAATCAAGAAGTAGTTTTTTGGCTCCCTCTTTTCCTTTCAGTTTTAGCAGTTGGGGGAAGAATTTTTGGTCAAAAAGCACCGGCGCTCCTACTGTTCCCTGATAGGTGCAGGCAACAATCGATTTATTAGATTCCTTTTGGAAACGGATAAGTTCGTTGAGGATATGCTCATCCACAAAAGGCTGGTCGCAAAGCATGATGATCACCTGGTCAAATTTTGATTTCTTCAAAGCAGCCTCCATTCCGGCTTTTATTGATGAGGCCATTCCGTTTTTCCATTCGTGATTGACGCAGATTTCCACATCCCTAATATTAATGGAAGGAATTATCACCTCCTTGTAGGCACCCACTACAACGGTTACATTTTCACAAAGCGAGTTCAATCCCGCCTCGATGGCCCCCGCCAACAAGCTAGTACCGTTGAAGATCAATTGTTGCTTGGGTTGGCCCAGCCGTGCGGATTCACCCGCAGCCAAGATAATCAATGAAGTAGAACGGGATAGCTCCATGAGTGTCATTTTGAATCGGAAAGCGTCAACCTCACCGCGTCTCTACTGTGGATAGGGCCGGATTTATCCCGTAGGAACGTGCCAGGTTTCCCCTCCAAAACAGCCTTGATCTCTGCTATTACGGAAAGCGCAATTTCTTCGGGAGCCTCAGCTCCAATATCCAGACCTATGGGTCCAAATATCTTCCGCAGGTCTTGTTCTGTCGGTTTGATGGATTCTTTTTCAAGGGCATCAATCATTTTCGTCATTTTTTTCTTCGGCCCCAATACCCCGAGGTAGCTTACCTTTATAGGCAAAAGATGCTTGAGTACAGTCAGGTCGTAGTTATAATTGTGTGTCATCAGGACTACCACCGTTCTTGCGTCCCAGCTGATGTGGGATACCACCTGATCGGCTTTGGCAAGGATGATTTGTTGGGCTTTGGGGAAGCGTTGAACATTGGCATAGTCCGCCCGCCCATCTACCAGGGTAATTCCCCATCCTAGGATGTTGGCCAGCTCGGCCAAGGGTATGGCATCATTCCCCGCACCTATTATGACCAGCTCAATAGGAGGCTTGATGACTTCTATAAATGCGTGAAGCGGAGAGACGATATTATAGCGGTTGATGATGGAAGATCCTGATGCAAATGCGTCCTTTACGTCCTCCATTAAGGAAGTTTTAATGCCTTGTAGTCCTTCCCAAGATCCGGATACGACTTGCTTGTTCCATAACAAGCAAGTGCCTACCTGCGCAGAGCGTTTGTTCTTTAAATCAAAAACGGTCACCAACACCTGATCCCTCCGGTCAGCCAAACAACGTTTTAGCAGGGCTATCGGATGATTTTCCTGCTCCGGACGGATCGGCTCGATCAGGATATGAATGATCCCGTTGCAGCCAAGACCCACCCCAAACTTGGCGTCATCGTCATCAGTGGTGTCATAGGTCACCAACATGGACTGTTGCTGGAACATGACCAGTTGGGCTTTTCTAAGCGCATCCCCTTCTAAACAGCCCCCACTAATGGCTCCTGTTAAAGCTCCGTCTTCGGTAATCAACATCCTAGCCCCGGGGCTTCTATAAGAAGAGCCTTCTACCTGGACTACCGTGGCAAGGGCTGTTTGCTTCCCTTCCTTTTGGGCCAGATCAAAAGCTTTGATAATTTCTCTAATTTCCTTCATTCAAAAAAGGTTTTTACAAACGGGTTTACAGGATAATTTTCGCCGACACGAAAGACCTCCTTGTCTGGAGGAAGGGAGATCACTCCATCCGCTTGGGCCAGATGGACCAGGTCACCCGATCCGGAATTTTTAAGGGGGGATGCTACCAAAGATCCGTTCCTCAGGCTTAAAGTCACTAACAAGTGATAGGTCAAAGGCCTATTGAATTCCACAGTCTGGTCCAAAACAGCCGTGTGGTTCAGGCTGGAGAATCCTTGATGGTTTCTTAGCCAAGCTTTAAAATAAGTGTGAAAACAAACTAAAGTGGAAGAGGGATTGCCTGGAAAACCAAAGACCAAGGTATTTGGAAAAGTGCCAAACAAAAAAGGTTTTCCGGGTCGCTGGGCAACGCCATGAATGATTTTTTCCATTCCAAATTCTTCTAATACAAGAGGAAGAAAGTCGTATTTTCCTTTAGATACGGCTCCGGAGAACAGTAAAATCTGGTAATCGTTGATAAGAGCCAAAAGTTTTCGGGCCATCGCTTCTTTGTTGTCTTCCATATGGA
>DATGMS010000316.1:0-4913 GCA_035307285.1 Cyclobacteriaceae bacterium | reverse complement strand
TCCGCCAATGGATTGGTGGACTGGCCGCCCAGACTTGCTGTAGATAGATTCTGGTTGTTGATAAACACCCCATCAATAATGTACAGGGGATTGTTTCCCGCGTTAATGGAGGTCGTTCCCCGCACGCGGACAAAGATCCCTCCACCCGGTATACCCGAACCTGCAGAAACTTGGACACCGGCCGCTTTACCTTGAAGCAGTTGATCCGGCGAAGGGACAGGAATTTCCTTTAATTCGGCGGCATTGACCGAGGTGACTGTACTGGAAATTGTCTTTTTAGATTGAGCGCCGTATCCCGTCACTACCACTTCGCCTAAATCCGTCGCACTTTCTTCCAGGACAACAGTTAATGGAGATGGCGTATTTGGGCCAATGGTGATTTCCTGGTTTTGGAAGCCTATGCTCGAGAACACCAAGGTTTGCCCGTTCGGCACTTCTATGGCGAACTTCCCGTCGAGGTCGGTCACCGTGCCCCGGGAAGTTGATTTAATCAGAATGTTCACGCCGGGAATCCCCAAGTCGCTTCCATTTTCTAGAACAGATCCTGTCACCTGTATATTCTGGGCCCATGATCCACCCGAATAGCTAAACAGGATAATAAGCACCAAGAGGTACTTGTGTGGTATTGTTTTTTTCATTGTTAAGATAAATTGAGGCTTCAGCATCAAGTCCAGTTCATGCTGGAAGGTGCAGCCAATTAATAAACTATAAGACGAAATTGATTTGAGGAAGGCATTAATACAGTGTTCCCGTCCTGTCCGAAATAGACAAGCAGGCTCTGCTCAAAGCACAACAACGGAGATGGCGATTAACGCATCATCTTGTATCCCATACAACAACTGCCCATGGTAGAATACATGGAAGCCAGCTTAAGTTGAAAAAAATCTGATGGGGAAACAGGAGAAAGCGTTTTCATGAGGTTTCGATTTATCATTCCTTTAATAATTAAGGCAGGATGTAGCACCTTTCAGTTGTACTGGTGGTTGCCAGAGCGTCATTGAGCCTGATCTCTCAACTCTTCGTTATAAATACCCTACAAATGTAATGGGTTTTATGCGAGAAATAAAAGGATTGATCTGGATTTTTGATAAAACTTTATTTGGAAACAAAAGAGCAAACCTCGGTCATTATTTAAATAATTTTGAATAGGTAAAAACAATTGATTTAAAGGAACCTCTATTCATTGGTAACAGAATACTTATTTGAATTTATGGCTCCAAGCAGTCATTAATTATAATCGTTCTAAATATTCTATTATTGGCTTGTAAGTCCATTTTTTATTGTCGAAATTAATTTTTTAAATAATCTTTGCTTTGGCGCACATCCAATAATGTAAAATAAAGCAAATTTGCTTTTACCCAAGATAGTCATGGAACCTACCAATACCCAAGATCCGGAATATTACCACAAAGTGGTGGACTGCCAATATGCTTGCCCCGCCCACACTCCTGTCCCGGAATACATCCGTTTGATTGCCGCTGAAAAATTCAGTGAAGCTTACATGGTCAACTGGGAATCCAATGTGTTTCCCGGCATTCTCGGCAGGACTTGTGACCGTCCCTGCGAACCGGCATGTAGAAGAGTACGGGTGGAAGAGGAACCTGTGGCCATCTGTCGTTTGAAAAGAGTAGCCGCAGACAATAAGGACGATGTGCGCCAATACATGCCTCAAGCGCCTTTCCCTTCCAATGGAAAGAAGATTGCTCTGATCGGAGGCGGGCCTGCCTCGCTTACCGTCGCCAGAGACCTAGCCCCACAGGGATACGAAATTCACCTGTTCGACGAGCAGATTGCCGGCGGGGGGATGATGCGCAGCCAGATCCCTTCTTTTAGACTTCCTGAAGAGGTGCTGAATGAGGAAGTGAACTATGTTTTGGATCTGGGCATCCATACGCATTTCAACCATTATGTAAAAAGCTTAAAAGAAGTCCTGGAGAAGGACTATGATGCCATATTCGTTGGCACGGGTGCTCCCCGCGGGAGGGATCTGCCCAATTTATCAGGAAGAGAAGAAGGTGCCGCCAACATACATATCGGCATAGAATGGCTGGCCAGCGTAGCTTTCGAGCACACCCACACCATCGGCAAAAAAGTGATCGTGCTTGGTGGCGGAAATACCGCAATGGATTGTTGCAGGACTTCCCGAAGATTGGGAGGGGAGGAAGTAAAAGTGGTCGTACGAAGCCCCTTTGCCTCTATGAAAGCTTCTCCCTGGGAAAAGGAAGACGCCATGCATGAGGACATCCAGATTTTTGACAACCATGTTCCGTTGAGCTTTGAAGTGGAAAACGGAAGGCTGATCGGGATGAAGTTTGAAAAAGTACATGCCGTGTACGACGGGAACGGCAAGCGTCAGCTTCTTCCTACGGGTGAACCCGACGTTTTTATTGAAGCGGATGATGTGTTGATTGCCATTGGTCAGGAAAACACTTTCCCATGGATAGAACGGGACTGCGGAGTAAAATTTGATCAATGGAACATGCCCATTGTGGACAGAACAACCTTCCAGTCCACCCATCCGCGTGTTTTCTTCGGAGGAGATGCGGCTTTTGGGCCTGAGAATGTGATCACCGCGGTGGCACACGGCCATCAGGCGGCTGTCTCCATGCATCTTTTTTGCGAGGAAAAGGACCTTCAAAAGCGACCATCCCCCTACACGAATCTGGTAAGCCAAAAAATGGGCATTCACGAATGGAGCTATGACAGCTATGTGGCGGTAGACAACCGCTATGTGGTGCCACAGGCTGAGAAAGCCCTTACCTTGGTGAACCGGAAAAAAGAAGTTGAACTAGGCTTTTTGGTGGACACGGCTTATAAGGAAGCGCAACGCTGCCTCAATTGCGACATGCAAACGGTTTTTACGGAAAATCTTTGTATCGAATGTGACGCCTGTATGGACATCTGCCCTACTTCCTGCATCACTTTTACCACAAACGCCCCTGAAGACGAACTTCGTCAACAACTGCTGGTACCGGCAGAAAACCTCAATCAGGACTTGTTGGTATCTGATTCCTTAAAAACAGGAAAGGTCATGGTGAAGGACGAAGACGTCTGCTTACACTGCGGACTTTGTGCGGAGCGTTGCCCCACTTCTGCCTGGGACATGCAAAAATATTCTTACAATGTCACAAAAGCATACAATCTATGAGCTTTCCTGAGAGACAGACCAACGGGCATTCAAAAATAAATGATTTTGTAGTGCGCTTTGCCAATGTAAACGGAACAGGTTCGGCCAGTGCCAACTTTCTTTTTGCAAAAGCAATTTTCAGGATGGGTATTCCTGTAAGTCCAAAAAACATTTTCCCCTCCAATATACAAGGCTTACCGACCTGGTATGAAGTCCGTATAAGCGAACAAGGGTATCTGGGAAGACGAGCGGGCATTGATTTGATGGTAGCAGTCAATGCACAAAGCATGGCACAGGATGTAAATGATGTCCGCCCCGGCGGATATTTTATGTACGACAGCACCAAGAAGCTACCGTCAGCCTATATAAGGGAAGACATCCACTACCTGGGAATACCTATGATGGAAATGTCCAACGCCATCTTTACGGATGCCAGACAAAGACAGCTTTTCAAAAACATCATCTACGTAGGGGCGCTTGCTCAACTGCTTGGAATTGAATTCTCCGTCTTGGAAACCTTATTGGCAGAGCAATTTGCCGGAAAAGAGCGGTTGATTGCGCCGAATATTAAGGCGCTCCAGCTGGGGATGGATTATGTCATTGAGCATTTCAATCAGCCTATAGGCTTTCATCTGGAGCGACGTGATAAAGTAGGCAAGAGCATTTTGATTGACGGCAATACGGCCTGCGGATTAGGCGCGGTGTATGGAGGCGCTACCGTCATGGCTTGGTATCCCATCACGCCTTCCACTTCGGTGGCGGAAGCTTTTGAAAAGTATGCCTCTAAGTTACGAATCAACCCGGTGACGGGAGAAAAAAACTTTGCTATTGTACAGGCAGAAGATGAGCTGGCCGCCATGGGCATGGTCATCGGTGCCAACTGGAACGGCGCAAGGGGCTTTACCGCCACCAGCGGCCCGGGTTTGTCTTTGATGAACGAATTTCTCGGTTTGGCTTATTTTGCGGAAGTGCCGGCTGTCCTTATCGATGTGCAACGGGCGGGCCCAAGCACGGGAATGCCCACCCGGACGCAACAGTCGGATATTCAATTGGCGGCTTATGCTTCCCATGGGGACACCAAGCAGGTGCTTTTATTGCCGGCTAACCCCAAGGAGTGCTTTGATATGACGGCGGAGAGTTTTGATCTGGCTGAGCAACTCCAGACACCGGTCATTCTTCTCACCGATCTGGATCTGGGCATGAATGACCATATGAGCGAACCTTTTGAATGGGAAGATTCCCGCGCTTATAAGAGAGGAAAAGTGCTCACCGCTGACGACCTTAACAACATGGGCCGCTTTGGGCGGTATCTAGACGTGGATGGCGATGGCATCCCCTACAGAACATACCCAGGAACCCACCCTACTCTGGGTTCCTTTTTTACCCGGGGAACGTCTAGGGACGAATACGCCAAATACACTGAGGACGGGGCGGTATATCAGCGCAACATGGAAAGACTGATGGTCAAGTGGGACACCGCCAAAAATTTGGTTCCCGCTCCACGGCTTTATCAAGAAGCCAACCGAAGTGATATCGGGATCCTCTTCTTCGGCACCTCCACTTACTCTGCGGAAGAAGCGATGGAAAGCATGCATAGCCAGGGAATTGCCGTGGATGCGATCCGGCTAAAAGCTTTTCCTTTTGTTAAGGAGGTGGAAGAATTTATTGCATCCCACAAGACGGTTTTTGTCATTGAACAAAACCGAGACGCCCAAATGCGGGGCCTGCTGATCCTTGAATTGGAGGTAAATCCCGCCAAATTGATTCCTGTTTTGAATTATGATGG
>DATGMS010000315.1:0-2989 GCA_035307285.1 Cyclobacteriaceae bacterium | reverse complement strand
ACCCAGAATTACTGTTTTATTCGTACTTTTGCACTCTATGAATGATTTTAATCAAAAAGGCAAGGTGGTCATCACCTGTAAGGACAGGTTCGCACCCTATTTGGAAGAGGAAGTTAAGGCGCTTGGTTTCAGACCCAAAGGGGTTTTCAGGACCAGGGTGGAGCTGGAAGCTTCTTTAAATGACTGTATTTTTTTAAACCTCCATCTGCGTACGGCTAGTCATGTGCTTTTTGAGATCAAGTCTTTTTATCTCCGGCATGCGGATGATATTTACCGCAGGGTCAAAGCTCTTCCATGGGAGGAGTATTTTACCAATACCACTTATTTTTCCGTCTCGAGCCAGGTGGACAATGAAAGTGTGGACAATCCGCTTTTCGTCAATGTTAGGGTTAAGGATGCCATTGTAGATCGATTCCGGGACGATACAGGAGAAAGGCCCAATTCAGGGTCGGAGTATGAGGGGGCGGTGTTACAGCTTTATTGGAAAGATACCCAGGCCTCGATTTACATCAATACTTCCGGGGAAACAATTGCCAAACACGGTTATAGAAAGATTCCCGGAGATGCACCTATGCTGGAGGCACTGGCGGCGGCGACGGTTTTAGCCAGCGGATGGAGGGGACAAGGTGTGTTTCTCAATCCCATGTGCGGTTCGGGAACCGTAGCGATCGAAGCGGCGATGATTGCCACCAACCGTTACCCTGGCCTTTTTCGAGACCATTATTCGTTCATGCATTTTATTGGCTATGATGCCACAGTGTATCAGAAGTTTAAAAAAGAACTTGAAGAGAAAATCACTGAACCTGTAGCTTGTCGGATCATTGCCTCTGATATCAGCAAGCAGGCGGTCATGATCAGTCAGGAAAATGCCCAAACCGCGGGCGTAGCGGATATTATCGAATTTGAAACAACAGATTTTAGGGAAAGTACGGTGCCCGAAACGGATAATGGCTTTGTCTTCCTAAATCCTGAATATGGGGAAAGGCTGGGCGATTCGGAAGAGCTGGAAGAGACCTATAAGGAGATTGGAGACTTTTTGAAAAAGAAATGCGCCGGGTATAAGGGGTATATATTTACGGGAAATCTGGACCTAGCCAAGAAAATAGGTTTGAAGGCCAAGCGTAGGATGGAGTTTTACAACGGCACCATTGACTGCCGCCTCCTGCAATATGAACTTTATAAAGGAAGTAAAACAGCGAAGGAGTAGTGTTGCCCTCCAAGGGTTCTTAGCAGGC
The DNA here is from genome assembly GCA_035307285.1 of Cyclobacteriaceae bacterium. GTDB lineage: Bacteria > Bacteroidota > Bacteroidia > Cytophagales > Cyclobacteriaceae > DATGMS01. Next base: position 1,754 of record DATGMS010000315.1, on the reverse strand, counting down.
TAACTTCAAATACTTAGCTGAAGGATTTAAAACCATACGAGAAGTTAAGAGGCATTAAGGTCTTTTTCTTAATGTCTCTCAATCCCTTAAGGGTTTGACCCTTTTCTAAATAATGAAAACGGTTAATTCTTACAAAATTCCTTCCCCGCCTTCCGAGGGTTCCACTGCATTGGCCAGGAAATCATTGAACGGCTTCATCAAGCTGAAACTTTCCATGACTTTATTGACAAGGTTGGGGGCTGTCAGTTCCTTGTCGCTCAAGGGACGGCTGGCCACAAAGCTCTTTAATTTCAACCATTCGATATGGGGGTGGTCTTTGGAGTAATCCTTGGGGGACGTTTTTAGCCTTTCGCCTTCAATCTCCCCGAAATGATTTTTAAAACCAGGTTGATTAGCGATGGCTTCCAGTTCTGCACCAGAATAGTCGATTTCCTGTCTGATTTTTTTTAATATTTCCGGTGCCGGCCAATAAATGCCTCCGCCCACAAAACTTTCCCCTGGCTGGATGTGCAGATAGTAGCCGGGGCCGTCCGATTTCTTTCCCCCGACGGCAAAATAAGCCGCCATATTGGTCTTATATGGATTTTTATTGGTGCTGAATCTGATATCCCTGTTTTGTCTAAAGATACAGTCTTTCGGGCTCAAGCTGGCCATAGCCGGTTCCAACTCCACGATATGCTCCAATAGCTGTGCAGTCATTGCAAGAAAACCTGCCCTTACCTGCAGATAACGGTCCCTGTTGACGTCCATCCATGCTTTGTTATTGTTGGCTTCAAGTTCTTCGAGAAATAGCAGGGTTTCTTTCATGGATGTTGTATGGGAGAATTGAGATGGTTGAGGCAAAACGTTTCTTTGCCTTACTCGTGCGTTGTCAAAACCAATATGATGTTGTTTCCCTTAGACTTGTCTGGCGGTAGGCAGCTCTGCGCAGAATTATTTACGTTAGTCGCTTTGTTTAGCTGGATATCCTTAGCCATCTAATCGTTAACCTTACAGTGGGATGTTTAATCAGACAGCAAGTTAACAAGTGTGACTTCAAAAAGAAAGTTTCTCTTATCCTTAATTGCCGCTTGTCTCGATCTATACTTACGTATTTTTTCATGTGCTTACGTAAAATAGTTAAGTAATAATACTTATTTTAATTTTATACTTTCTACCTTAGCAAATAGAAATACGCAAGAGCCAAAGTGCGGTAAGCATCGTATTTCAAGTAGTACTCTAAAAACATTCCGCCCAAACTAGCTAAGACGTAAATTTCCTTACATGCGTAATTAATTGGTGATGACAAATTCTAAAGCTACCTCAATCGACCTCTTGGATTTTAAGACCCCCCAGATGCGGGCGTTTCATCTTTCGTGGCTATCCTTTTTCCTCTGTTTCTTTGGCTGGTTTGGGATTGCGCCTCTGATGGCTATAGTCAGGGATGAACTGGATCTTACAAAATCGCAGATCGGTAACATCATTATCGCCTCCGTCGCCATCACAGTGATAGCCCGGCTGTTCGTTGGTTGGCTGGTGGACCGCATTGGCCCCAGGATCACGTATACTTATCTATTGATCTTCGGATCGATTCCAGTGATTTTTATCGGAATGAGCAACAGCTATGAGAGCTTTCTACTCTTCCGTCTGGCGATTGGTGTCATCGGGGCTTCCTTTGTCATTACCCAATACCATACATCGATAATGTTTGCCCCAAATATCGTGGGCACCGCCAACGCAACCTCTGCGGGCTGGGGCAATATGGGCGGGGGTGT
>DATGMS010000314.1:0-3257 GCA_035307285.1 Cyclobacteriaceae bacterium | reverse complement strand
TCAAACTCCGGATCTTCGGTCAAAGAGACCCTTACTGTATCCCCCAACCCGTCTTCCAAAAGGGTTCCAATCCCCACTGCGGATTTCACACGGCCGTCTTCTCCATCTCCCGCCTCGGTCACCCCCAAATGCAACGGATACGGCTTGAAGCCACCCTCTTCAAGTTTCTGAACCAACAAGCGATAGGCCTGCACCATCACTTGAGTGTTGGAGGATTTCATGGAAATGACAATGTCGAAATAATTTTCATCCTCACATATCCTAAGAAACTCCAGCGCTGATTCTACCATGCCCAAAGGCGTATCGCCATACCTGCTCATAATCCTATCAGAGAGGGACCCATGGTTAGTACCAATTCTCATTGCGGTCCCGTGTTCCTTGCAGATTCGGACCAACGGCAAAAAACGTTGTCTTATTCTCTCCAATTCAGCCTGATAGCTGAGATCGGTATAGTCAATTACTTCAAACTTCTTCTTATCGGCATAGTTACCGGGATTGATCCGTACCTTTTCCACAATCCGAGCCGCTACTTCTGCTGCATTGGGAGTGAAGTGGATATCGGCGACTAAAGGGGTGAAATAACCTTTGGCTGCGAGTCCCTTCTTGATCTTTTTCAGATTTTGGGCCTCCTTGATGCTGGGTGCCGTGATCCGGATCAACTGGCAGCCACTTTCGATCATCCGGATGCATTGGGCAATGGAGCCTTCCGTGTCCATGGTATCCACGGTAGTCATGGATTGCACCACGATTGGATTATCGCCGCCAATTTTTAAATCTCCTACCTTTACCTCAATCGTTTTCCTCCTCTGATAAGCAATCAGACTGTCGCAGTATTTAATCTCCTCCACTGGGGTACTTATATCTTTTGTTTGCATGGATACTGTTTTATAGATCACCTAATTGGGGCCTGATCACTATTTCTTCCACTACTGAGTTTTCTGAGAGATTGTGGGAACTCCAGACAGCTTCTGCCACATCTTCCGCTTTAATAAATCTCTCTTCCGGCAAATCCACCCCTTCCCAACTCGCCGTCATCGTAGCCCCGGCCAGGATGGAGGTGACCTTTATGTTGTATTCCATCAGTTCCTGCCTGAGACATTGTGTAAATCCTCTTAATGCCCATTTTGAAATTGCATAGCTGCCGCCGTTGGCGTAAGCCGTCATTCCGGCTATGGAACCCATCGAAAAGATATGTCCGCTTTTCCTATGAATGAATTCCGGGGCAAATTCCCTGGTCAGGTAGTAGGCGCTGTAGAGATTGGTCTGCATCATCTGTTCGAAATTCCCCTCCGGTTCTGAATGAATAGATCCCGGCATAAATATGCCTGTGTTGTTCACAAGCACTTCGGGAATGCCTTCGCCCTTGACGAAATCCGCAAAGGCTTTTACTTCTTCTTTGACAGATAGATCCGACACTTTGATGAACAATTTCCTACCCGGATAGGTGCCTTCTATTTCCTCTTTTAGCTGAACCAAGTCAGATAGATTCCTGGAGCAGGTAAATGCATCATAGCCGTTGGCCACAAATTGTTGGAGAATCGCTTTACCGATGCCTTTCGTACCGCCGGTTACCACTATGCTCTTGGACATTACTTTCGTTTTCAATTATTAGTAGGACAACTAAATTAGGCAAAGATAAGGAATTTTTCTGGAGACTTGAGAACGTAAGACACAAGACATAAGATCACAATGTAGAAGGGGATGGTTAAAGGCTGAAGCGGCAGTATTCATCGTTTTCCCACGTTTCAGCTAATAGACACCCCACCTTAGTTCATGTCTCGAATCTCAATACTCACATCTTATGATTTTAAAACAACGCCGACACCTGCATCCTGCCCGTATGCACCAACCGGTCGAGTCCTTCCGAATTTCTTCCCTCATAGGTCATGTTCAATTGAAGCCCTTCGCCGATCTTTTGGAGCCAGTTAAAGCGCCAGATATAATTGTCCCCGACAGTCAACGCCTGCAGCATCTCATACCCTGTAGGTGAGTTAGATTGCCCGTTGTAGCGGATATTGGTGTAGTTCATCTCGGCATTCAGTGTGGTTTTTATCGCTTTGGCATATCTGAGATTCAAACCAAAATTATTATGGGCTGCCCTTTCATCCATTTCCATATTAGCCACATTTCTTTTGTTGGTATAGCTGTACTTGCCCGAACTGCGGAAGAAGGAGCTGGGCTGCCAGATGATCTCCGGGCCTATGGTATTTTGGTCCACCAGATAATTCCTGTTGTCCAAAAAATCGGAGGCGGCCATCCTGGTACCGGTATTCAGGGACAGGTTGAGATTCAAAGATTGCTTTAGATTGTAGCGCATATTTAACCTCCAATCCTCCTGGACCAAATCTTCAAAGCCGCCTGAAAGCAGCTGTTTATGCTGGCTGCTATAGAAGGACGCGTCAAAGCCGTATCGAGGAGAAGACCGATTAAAAAACAGGCTGGATCTAAAGGACTGGCGGGCAGAAATCAGATCCTCATTGGCAACCCCTTGAGTAAAAGGACTAATCCGATTGATCAGATCACTGGCGGAAACTTTCTTCTCAACGTTCCAACTGGTGTTGTTAGAGAACTTTTGCAAAAACTGCTTTAGCCCCTTCTGCTCCCTCCAACTGTCAGGAAATTTGGCGTTCAGTCGGTAACTGAACAGGGTAGTATGGGCCAAAATATATTCATCTGTGGGCACAAAAATCTTGACATAGTTCTTTTCTTCAAGATTTACGGCGAGGTAAAATTCATTCAACTCCTGTACGCCGTCCCCATTATCATCCCTCCAGGTATGAGTTCCTTCACCTGTGGGGACTGTCAGATAGATAAATTCCCGCCGCAGCTCACGGCCATTGCCAATGGCATAGCTCAATTCATTCCTAAGGTTGTTGTCAAAGAGGCTGCTCCTGTAATCCAGCCTTCCCATAACGGTAGTTTCTTCCGGCAATTCCCTAGAGAGATGACGTAACTTTCTATAGGTAAATGTCCCCTTTACGTCATGGAGTCCAAACTTCCTCTGCAGGCCAAAATTGGTCGTAAAGGCTTTTGTACTGGGCACCAATATTCCTCTGACGGGAAATTTGTCCTCCCGCCAACTTGCATCGCCAAAAAAGGAATAGGACAAGGTGTCGTTGGTTTTGAGGAAAATCTGATGTTCCAAAAAGTTCATCGCAGATCCTATTACTGTATCAGATGCGGCATGCAGGGTCTTGTTTCTGTCTATCGTGAACCGATAACCCGGAACCATCACTTTAGACCGGTATTCCACCAAC
>DATGMS010000313.1:0-6306 GCA_035307285.1 Cyclobacteriaceae bacterium | reverse complement strand
CAAGGTTTCACGATATTGGAAGTTGGAAGATTATTATGCCCAAACCGGTACGGCTATGGAACGCCAAGCGCGCCTTGATGAGATTGAAGCTTTGGCCCGGCGCTCCGTTAAACAGCAGATGATATCTGATGTGCCGTTGGGAGCGTTCCTTTCTGGCGGCATTGATTCGTCAACGATTGTGGCACTTATGCAGGCGCAGTCCTCTCGCCCTGTTAGGACCTTCAGCATTGGATTTCGGGAAGAAGAATTTAACGAGGCCGAACATGCCAAGGCGGTTGCCGCGCACTTGGGAACTGATCACACAGAGCTTTATGTGACACCGGAGCAGGCTCTTGAGGTGATCCAGCGACTCCCCTCCATTTATGATGAGCCCTTTGCAGATTCATCACAGATTCCGACAGTTTTGCTCTGTGAGTTAACGAAAAAGCACGTGACAGTTTCGCTGTCCGGAGATGGAGGGGATGAGCTCTTTTGTGGATATTCCCGTTTCATGAATTATGGGAGCTTTTGGCGCCGGTGGATGCAAACGCGTGACACTATCAAAAGTCGTGTTAAACAGGTGCCCTATCAGCTTCCAGCGGCGCTAACCTCGTTTTTGGTAAAAGCACTGATACCTTCCCAGCGGCAGTTGTCATTGTTAAGTATTCAAGAAAAGCTCGCACGCCAGCTCAAATTGCGTGCTAGCCATAATTTGCAGGAATACTATCGTACAGCTGTATCTTATTGGCATGAACCAGGTTGTCTAGTGTTGGGCTCTGAGGAGCCTGAGTCTGTTTTGAGAGATTTTCCAGTGCAGGAATATGTCCAGGATCCTTACAAGCAAATGATGCTTTTGGACAGTCTAAGCTACTTGCCGGATGACATTTTGGTCAAAGTAGACCGGGCAGCCATGAGCTGTAGCTTGGAAACGCGTGTACCATTTTTGGATCATCGGATCGTTGAATATGCCGCAGGCATTCCTGTTAGTGAAAATGTTCATGGCCAGTCTGGAAAGCTGTTGTTAAAGGAGTTGTTGTATCGATACGTACCACAGCACTTGGTTGATCGTCCCAAAAAAGGTTTTGCAGTACCAGTTGCAGACTGGTTGCGCGGTCCTCTGCGCGATTGGGGGGAAACACTGCTAGATGAGAAGAAGCTGGTACAGCAAGGATATTTTGACACCAAACAGATCAAGCGGGTGTGGTCAGAACACCAGTCAAGGGCGGCAGATCATTCCTTCCATCTTTGGGGTATCTTATCTTTCCAGAGTTGGCTTGAATATCAAAAGGAAGAGAAAGTCATTCGGGGAGTAATCACCCAATGAAGAGGGTGGTCGATTATCGGCCAGAAATGAAGGATGGCATCATCTCACTGATGGGAGGGCTTCCTTACAAAAAGAGAATTTGGGATTGGCAGTTTACATGCAATCCTTTTGATAGTCCTTTTGACCCTGTTGTCGTCGTTGAGGATGGGCGGGTTGTAGGATTTAATGGCCTCATGCCAATCCGAGTTGTCTATAAAGGACAAGAGATTGAGGCTCTATGGAGCTGTGATTTTTATGTAGATAAGGCCTGCCGCGGACAAGGCTTAGGGAAGCACATCAAGGAAGAACTGGTCAAAAAGTCCCCATTGATTATGTCGCTCGGGATTAGCAACGCAGCGGCTCCGGTGCTGCTTAAGATGGGATGGAGAAGCAGCCTCGACGTGTTTAATTATCGTCGAATTCGGTATCCAAGCTCTTTTCGCAACGCTCTTCTAATGTTTCTTCAGCTCTATTTTAGAGTCAGGGGAGGTTTTAATCATAAGTCTACTTCCTATGATCTCGTTGTTTCTGACTCTCTACCCGAACCAGAGCTAGTTGATGCCTTATGGGTGAAAAATGCTCATACTTACCAAAAAACTGTTGTCCGCAATTGGCGTTATCTAGACTGGAAATACCAACATCATCCACTGGCTAAATACAAATTTCTATTAGTTTCCTTGGCAGGGGAGCTTAAGGGTATAGCTGTACTGCGTGAGCACAATGAGGCCGCGCGTTTGGTTGACTATCTTGGGCCTGCGACAGATTACGGCTTGCAGCGCGCCCTTGTACGTGCCTTTGTAAGGCAATACGCGAATAAAAAGTTTCTGAGTTGCACCACAAGTGGTACCTGCTTCGGTAAGGTCCTGCTTGATATGGGATTCTTTCGTGCCCGCACACAGCCTCGCTTCTATGTCCGATCAGAATTGCCGGGTGATGTTGATTGTGAACGAGGCTGGTTTGTGATGGGGGGAGACTCCGATGGAGAGATGTTACTTGCAGCCAGCGAGTCTATGAATATTCCTGGGCCAGGATAGCTGAATTCCGTGGTTCAACAATACAGCTGGCATAGTATCCCAACACGGTAAGGTAAACAGTAATGGAACTACAGAATCCGAACCCTCTAATTAGTGTTGTAATTCCCACCTATAATCGCGCAGATTTCATCAAGGAAGCGATAGACAGCGTTCTTGCTCAGACTTATCCGAATTTTGAGATTCTCGTGGTTGATGATGGCTCTACGGATAACACCCGGGACATATTGAAAGAGTATTCACAAGAACCAAGGTTTCGGTATTTCTATCAAAAGAACCAGGGGCAGAGTGTAGCGCGTAATTATGCTCTATCTGAGGCCCGGGGAGATTTCGTGTGTTTCTTGGATTCTGATAACCGTTGGTTGCCCTATAAGTTGGAGGTGTCACTCCAGGCTTTTAGGGATCACCCTGACGTCTCTATTGTTTATGGCGATATCATTACCATCAATGAGGAAGGGCAGGAAGTCAGTCGCCAAAATATGCGACGTTACTCTGGACGCATTACACCTTACCTATTCCAAGACAATTGCGTGAGCATGAATACCAGTATGACACGGCGCCAATGCTTTAATGAAATGGGCGGGCTAGAGGTAGGGCGAAGAGCTGCCGATGATTATGAGCTTTGGCTTCGGTTTTCTGCGCGTTATAAGTTTCTCTATATCAGGGAATTCCTAGCAGAATATAGGGTCATGGAAAATCAGATTTCTTCCAACAAGGATCGACGCTTCCAGTCCAATCGGGAAATTATGGAGAACTTTGTGCGTCGTTTTCCTGATGCACTGACTCCCGCAGAACAAAAGGAAGGTTGGTGTCGGTTCCATGTTCGAAAAGGTCGCTACCATGCCTCTGTAGGTGAGTTAGCAAAAGCTGCCCAGGAGTATTGGCAGGCCTTGGGATATCAGCCTTTCAGTAAGACGCCATGGAGAGCCGTTGCTAGATTGGCTCTCTTGCAGCGTTAATGTGATTGTTTCGAAGCGACATAAAAGAGACTCTATTTTTGGATCAGCCAGTACAATGGAATGTCAATGGCCATTATTGTTAAGGCGTTAAGCGAAGCTGATTTCGCGGCAATGTCCGCATCTTGGCAGCGACTGCTTCAGAGCTCGGATGCTGACCCGATGTTTTTAAGCTGGCCGTGGCAGTATAGCTGGTGGGAGACATGGTCGCGTAGCTTGAAGTTGCAGCTTGTTTTACTGGCGGCTTATGAAGAAGATGAGCTGATAGGCCTTGCGCCTTTATACCTGGATACGGTTCATTTATCGCGATGGCTAAAAATACGTCGACTCCAGTTTATTGGAAATGCCTGGCGGCGAGCAGACACAGTTCGTACAGAATATTTGGGGTTTGTTGCTCAACGCGGCCGTTTGGACGATGTAGTGAAGGCCTTTGCAGGTTATTTAATAGCTCAGGTACCCTGGGATGAGTTGATAATCTGTGATATTCCCCGTGTGGCTGATAGTTACCGCTCTATCCGCCGATGCTTTGAAACAAGAGATTTTTACGTTTTCGACCGTTCGTTAGATAAAGGGGTGCGAATTCCTCTCGTTAATAGTTTCGAATCTTATTTGAGCAGCCTGGGAAAGAATACCCGTCTAAAGCTATACAATCGCCGTACCTATTTCGAATCTCTGGGTGATGCGTCTATTGAGTATGCAACGTCTAATCAGATTGCAGAGTATTTTAATGACTTAAATAGGCTGCATAGAGTCCGGTGGGGAAAAGATTGCTTTGCTGGAAAGAGTTTAGACTTCCACAAGATTTTTTTAACACGGCTCGATCAACAAGCATTGATGTTTTCCCGCATTAAATTGAATGGGGATGTTGTCTCCACACTCTACAATGTTCGGATGGGCAATACTGAATATAACCTTCAGGCAGGTTTTCTTGAGAATGTCGACAAAAAAATCTCAATGGGAACTTTGCACTTGGGGTATGCCATAGAAAAGGCCTTTGAGGAAATTCCGGGCGGTGGCTTTGATCTCTTGGCCGGGAGTGGAAAAAATACGTTTTATAAACAGAGCCTCTCACCAAACACTGTTGAGTTTTCTACACTCCAAATAGTAAAAAGCCGCTGGCTGCGATGGGTATATCGTGGCTATTTTGCGGCCCCGCCAAAGTTAAGAAAGCTTCTTTCAAAAAGGTGGCTTTTTTAGAGGCTATCCAACAAATCAGCATGCAGGCTTCGTTCGACGCAGAGCGATGTGAGCGCGCTAATATAGCTGACCGCTAACCTGTCATAGTGGGTACAGACGCGAAGCTGTTCCTTTCTGCCAACCAAGGTCTATCTAAAACCTCTTTCAATCATCTATAGAATCAAGTGGATGCAAGAAAATAGTGGGCTTTCAAACAGCGCCTAATTCATTCTTGCACCGTATATCACTTTAACGCCTCCTTCAATTTACGTGAGACAGTTAAGCAGCAAGTCTGTCATTAAATGCATATTTTTTGAACAGTGACAGGGCATGGGCGTGCTGGTGCCCTTCGGGTCGTTTTTGTTCAAAAGTCAGAATTTTTCGGGATCTTTAAAATTTGCTAAGGCGGTACAGACGACTTTCTAAATGTTTGTAGGAAAGACAGTTTTCGAGACCGCCTAAGGAGTATCTATAGAACAAATAACAATAGCTACGCTGAGGGAACAGCATGGTTGTCAGGATCATCGCACAAAACTCCGGAGCGGGACTTCGGAAAGATATGGGACTTCTTGCTTCCGTATTGAAAGAAGAGGGGTATCAAGTCGAAGAGCTTTTTCTAACACCACCAAATGAAAGAGAGGTCAAACGGAGGAACTTGTATGAGAGAGTAGTGCAGAAATATGTTCCGCGCTCTTTTCAAAAAGCCCTGGTATGGTTAGAAATTCATGCTTTGGCAAAGCGCTTCCCTAAAAAAGTTGATGTCAATATTTTTCTTGAGGTCTTATTTCCTCAGTTCATCTCATCGGCCCATTACAACTTATTGATTCCAAATCAAGAATGGTTCAAGCCGGCCCAGTGTGCCTATCTTCCTTGGGTTGATCTGGTCTTGTGCAAAACTAGGGAAGCTGAAAGAGCATTTGGTGCGCTCGGTTGCACAACCAGGTTTATCAGCTTTACCAGTGTTGATAGCTTTAGCCCCAATACCAACAAGGATTATTGCCAAGTACTGCATTTCGCTGGGAATGGGCTAACGAAAGGTACAAAAGCCTTATTGAACGTCTGGTCTAAACATCCAGAGTGGCCCGACCTATGGATCTCCCAAAGAAAAGAGTCTAATAACCGTGTCATAGCTAACAATATTCACTATTTTGACCGTTTTATGAGAGAAGAGGAGTTGCCAGAGCTTCAAACTAGATGTGGCATCTATGTAGGTCCTTCGGAGGCGGAAGGTTTTGGTCATGCTTTAGTCGAGGCAATGAGTGCCAAAACAATCGTGATAACCACTGATGCACCACCAATGAATGAGGTGGTTCGTCCGGAGCGGGGAGTTTTAGTGAGCTACCAGACTTGTCGGCCACGTCGCTTAGGGACAAGTTACTATGTGGATGAAACGGCCCTTGAGCAAGCGATACTCAATACGCTGTCTTTATCAGAAAGTGAGAAATTGAGGATGGGCGAGGTTGCACGGAAGTGGTATCTTGAAAACGATAAATTCTTTCGGGAGGCTATAACCGATACCCTGAAAGAGTTTCAATGGCTGCCTAAAATACAGGAAGAAAGACAACTTTATGGCGACGCTAGATAAGGATATCCCGATCCAAAGGGAGAGGGGGAGGGAGGGATATGCCTCCTTTCTACCTTTGTTGGTGATCGCGGCTACCTGTGGAGTTGTTCTTCAGAGCGCTCTTCAGGGAATTTTCAGCCGTTGGCTTAAGTTTGATGAGGCCTATTCTCATGGGCTTCTGGTTCTAATCATCTCTCTTTATCTTGTCTTTCGTAACCTCAAGGCAATTTGGCCCTTAAGACTTTCTCCTAACATTCTCGGGTTTTTAGCTTTAACTAGTGCGGCTTTTGTCTGGGC
>DATGMS010000312.1:0-2932 GCA_035307285.1 Cyclobacteriaceae bacterium | reverse complement strand
GTTATTTTTAGCCAGATACCCTCTGTCTTTCTGAATGGCGGGTATGGCATCTTCCCACAAGATGGTTTCGGGCAAAGTCCATGTGGGGCTAAAAACCAAATAGGTCATCTCTGCTTTAAATACCGGGGTTTGGCGGTATTCTTTACCTACCACCACTCTGGATGTGAGCACTGTATCTTTCTCCTGCATATAGTACAGATGAAAATCCGGAATATTAACGATTACCTTGTTATTGTCTGTTTCAGAAAAATCCGGAAGCCACCTTAAACGCTCCATATTTATCAAGATCTTAGAAACCAAATCCTGATGGCTGTAATTAATGGCTGCGGCAAAGTCGCCTCCAATCACTCCGTCATCAATTAAACCATGCCTTTTCTGGAATCTTTTAACAGCCTCAAAAAGCTGATCGTCATAAAGTTGCTCCTCTCCTTCCTGAATGTTCGATAAATCCTTCAGCACAAACAATTTTTTCCGAATAGAAGGAATTGACTCATGTCGGTCACCCTTTTCTATTTTCCCGTCAAACGCTACAATCGGACCAGCTTGTCCCTGTTCTTCTGACGCTTGCTTACTCAACAAGTCCCTTAGCTCCGTGTAGAGTTTGTTGCTAGGGCGAAGTTGTTCCATTCCTTTATTTAAAGATCCACCCTCTGCAATGGAAAGTAAAATCTCCTCGTAGCTCACAGTAGGCGCTTTGCGATCCATCTTCCATTCTATCTTAAGCTTAGAGGGGTCAATCCTGCCAACGTGAAGATCTGAAGCCAACTTCAAAAATGAATTACTGATAGCAATATCCAGCTGCGCATGAATTTTTGGATCCTTTGACTCCTTAACGGCTTCAAGAAGGTCGGCTTGTTCTTTAGATAGATAATCTTCTTTGTTTAATCCGTCAAGTACAATCCCATCCAGAGCCTCGTAAAAGTCCTCGCCTGATGTATTCAAGCCTCGACTTTTTACCCAGATGGGTTTAAATTCATTTTCTTCATAAACATTAGCCAGGACAGAATCTACCTCAGTACTTTGAAGTAAGGGTTCCAATATCTCAGCCACCTCTGTGGATGAAGGGCTTTGTTGGCAGGAAAACGCAAAGGGAAGAATAAGGCAAATAAAGGCAACTCTATTTCTCATAAAAATTTTATAAATGATGTAGTTAGTCAGGAAAGGCAAACGACATGCCTAAAAAGCATCTTCGATTTGCCCCATCAATAAGAAGCAAATTTTTCACTGCTAAAAACTCACTTCACATCTGTCCCTCAGCCGATTGGCACCGCCATCAACCTATTCTCCAAACACATCAAAACTTCTAAAGGCTAGATATTAGGGGAAATCAAGTTATTCTTCGGGGGATTCTGGCCCCTACCTCCTTTTCAAATTTCCTCAGAAACAACCGTCTATTGGATGGAAAAATCCTGATATCTTTGTCCCAAATCCCAGCTTCCTTTTAACATTTCTAAAAAACTCTCCATTCTATGTAATGGAATTAAATTAGGGCCATCACTTAAAGCCTTCGCTGGCTCTGGATGCGTTTCTATAAAAAACCCGTCTATTCCTGTCGCTGCGGCGGCTCTTGCCAGGAAAGGAGCAAATTCCCGTTGCCCCCCACTGCTGCCACCCTGCCCGCCGGGCTGTTGGACGCTGTGGGTTATGTCGAAAATAACAGGAGAAAACTGCCTCATGATGGGCAATGCCCGCATATCTACCACAAGATTATGATATCCTAAAGAGAATCCTCTTTCTGTCAGAAAGACGTTATCATTTCCTGTAGATTTCACTTTGTTGACGGCATAGGCCATGTCTTCGGGTGCCATAAATTGGCCTCTTTTAACCTTCACTGCTTTTCCTGTGTTTCCCGCAGCTAATAACAGGTCGGTTTGACGGCACAAAAATGCCGGAATCTGGAGAACATCCACCACTTCCGCCACTTCATTGGCTTGATGGCTCTCATGGATATCCGTCACCAAAGGAACTCCAAGCTCCTTTCCCACCCTCTGCAATACTTCCAGTGATTTATCCATTCCAATGCTCCGGAAAGAACCGGAGGAAGTCCGGTTGGCTTTATCAAACGATGCCTTAAAAACGTAATTGAAACCAAACCTTGAGGCTAGATCCCTTACCGCGGTTCCTATCTCTATACAGATATCGTAACTTTCCACTGCACATGGTCCGGCAAAAAGTACCGGCTTCTCCCTCCCCACTACGATGTTATCTGCTATTTTTATGGACTGTTCGAATTTTTTCATAGGAATTAAAGGTATAGAATTAGGTATCGTTTAATGGGATAACTTCTGAATAATGGGCTCTAAAAGACCTTTTGATGTCAAAATCAAATCGCCTACCTCCCGAAATGCCCCTCTACCTCCCAAACAAGAGGTGACAAAATTGACCCGTTCCTTCACATAAGGCAAAGCATCAGCAGGCGCTGCCGAAAAACCCACCTTAGTGAGAACGGGAAGATCCCAAATATCATCTCCAATGAAAGCACATTCGCGGTAACTTATCCCCATGTCCGCCAAGATCTTCTCTAACTGAATGCCTTTTTCTGCTATGCCGTGAAAGTGAAAATCAAATTTCAGCTCCTCGCACCTGTTTCTGACAACTTGGGAATTCCTTCCGGAAATTACGCCTACCGAGATTCCGTTACTTCTGAGATATTGGACGATTTGGCCGTCCTTAACATTGAACCTTTTGTACTCTGTTCCCGCGTCATCATAGATGATACCGCCGTCCGTTAAGACTCCATCCACATCCGTAATCAACAATTTGATCCTCTTGGCCTTTTCCAAAATGCCGTGAGTCGCTCCACTCATATAATCTTTCATCTATCTTTTCTTCTTCCAGTGAATGGAATAAAGATCCAGCCTTCTTTGTGCAAGATTCTTTACTGTGCCCGCCTTCCTAAGTTTAGTCAACAAATCAAGATCCACATCTGCCA
>DATGMS010000311.1:0-3435 GCA_035307285.1 Cyclobacteriaceae bacterium | reverse complement strand
AATACAATTGGTGATGATCAATCCTATAAACACCGACAACTGCTTATACATGTCATAGGAAAACGCTTTTAGTACTTCACTTACCAAGGTAACCAAAGTGGCAATAACCGCTAATTGAGCAATAATCCGAATTCGGGATGGAATGGTGTTCCTCATCAATGAAATTGCCAAGTTAGACATTACCATAACGAATATTACAGACAATGCCATTACCAAAGTCGGCTGAAGCTGTGTTGTTACAGCCAAAGCGGAACAAATGCCCAACACTTGGATAGTAATAGGGTTGTTGTCTACTAGCGGATCACTTACAATTTTTTTCCTCCGTTTCGATAGGAGTGCCTCGGAGGGCTTTTTTATAGTTTTTGCTGCTGTTTCTGCGCTCATTTTGTATTAAATTGAAACGTGATGCATTAATTATTCAGTGCTGTTTTCTCCGGCGATTCCTCCATCATCTTCGTAAGGAAGGCTTGATAGTGACTTAGGTAGTTCCTCAGCATATTATTGACTCCCACTGCAGTGATGGTAGAACCAGACATACCATCCACTTTGTGAGGATCGTTAGAATAGTCTCGTCCTTCTCCTTTCATCATTACAACCGATTCAAGCTCACCGCCTTCACCCCATATCTCTTTTCCTTGGTACCTTTGTTGTACACCTTCTTCGGTGATTCTGGCTCCAAGCCCCGGTGTTTCACCGGCATGCGCAAAGGTAACCCCTTCAATGGTGTTCAGATCAGATTGGAGTGCCATATACCCCCAAATCGCGTTCCATAATCCCGCTCCATATAAGGGCAAAATATAAGCAGAAACATTCTCTGGATTTCCTTCTTCATGATAAATAAATACGGGATAAAGTCTGTCTTCAGGTATTCTTTTGTAGTTGCTTCCAATATCCACTGTCTCCGCAGTAATGGCGGTACCTTCCACCTCCGTCACTTCTTCCCCTTCTATATTGACTACGATGGATGCGATATGACTTTCGTAATAGGCAGTGATTTCTTCCGGTGACATAGCTTCAAGCTCCTCCGAACTCATCACCGCACCTAAAATCTGCTTTTTTGTATCCAGTTCAATGGCCTTTTGCTGGATTGGGCCAAGAAGTTGGGATGAACCCGACAATAACAGACCGCATACTACGGTAAGGATGACTGAGAATATAATGATGTATGTGTTAGACTGTTGCACGTTGTAACCTCCTTTTCTTGTTTGCTTTTACTACATAAAAATCGATAAGTGGTGCGAACACGTTCATAAACAAAACGGCCAGCATTATACCTTCCGGATAAGCAGGGTTAGTGACCCGGATAATTACCGTAAGTACTCCAATCAGAAAACCATATATCCACTTTCCAGTCTCCGTATGGGTAGCGGTCACGGGATCCGTTGCCATGAACACGATACCAAACGCCACTCCACCTAATATCAGATGATAATGGGCAGGCAATGCCATGTATTCGTTAACGGCCAGTAAATTCATTATCACCCCCATAACATAGGTTCCGGCAAATGCGCTCGCCATGATCTTCCAGCTTCCTACTCCTGCTACGATAAGAATGGCAGCTCCAATTAACACCATTAACGTAGAAGTTTCTCCAATGGATCCAGGTATAAATCCGAAAAACATATTGCCAAAGCTATACATATTATCCATCAAAGAAGCGTTGTGGGTGTCTAAGGCTGTGGTAATTACTCTACCGTCCGCACTTGATTGGTAAGCTACGTTCAGAGCAGTAGCTCCCGAATAACCATCCACGGGTGTTTTGTCACCGATGTAAGTCCATACCTCGTCTCCGGAAATTTGAGCGGGATAGGCAAAGTAAAGGAACGCCCTGGCGGTCATGGCCACATTAAGGACATTCATACCGGTTCCTCCAAATACTTCCTTAGCGATAACTACCGCAAAAATAGTAGCCAACGCCACCTGCCAAAGCGGAATAGTAGGCGGTACAATCAGAGGGATCAACATCCCTGTTACTAGAAAGCCTTCATTGATCGGGTGTTTTCTAATAACGGCAAACACTGCCTCCACGATACCCCCAGCAGCATAAGCTACGATTACTATCGGCAATACCAGTTGCAAACCGAGAAGAAATTTATCTCCAAGAGAAGCTGTCTCTCCCACAGCCAGAAAATGCTGGTGTCCCGTATTGTAAATCCCGAACACCAAACAGGGAATCATTGCGATCACCACAGTGATCATTAACCGCTTTAGATCAATGGCATCCTTAACCTGGGTACCTTTTATACTGGTTGTATGATTGGGAGAAAACATAAAAGTTTCTCCCGCTTCATATAAATAATATAAGCTTTCGAGTTTACCGCCTTTTTGGAAAAGCGGCTTTTGCTTATCTAACAGATCACGTAGAAATTTCATATGTATTAACTATGTTGAATTAGTTCGATTCCTTTTCTGAGTATTTGCTGAACAGGATGCTTAGAAACATCGACAAATTCGCAAAGTGCCAAATCCTCTTCAATTACTTCAAAAATCCCTAATTCTTCCATTTCATCATAGTCTTCAGCCATAATGGCTTTTAACAAATAGACGGGGAAAATATCCATAGGGGTGACATTCTCAAATATCCCAGTTTGGACGAAAGCCCTTTCTTCACCTCTGGTGTTGGTGTCCAACACGAACTCCTTGTTGGGGGACAAGAAAGAGAACAGCCCCAACGCCCGATGATAACTTAACTTGTCCGAGGTAGGCTTGGCCCATCCCATAAATTCATAATAATCGCCCTCAGGCAAAATGGTGATTTGGTTGTGATAATAACCTAAATAGCCGTCCCGAAGGATCTTTTCCCCCGTCAATACGTTACCTGAAACAACCCTAATATTTTCAGATTTCAAGTTTCCGGCCACTAACTTATCCACACAAGCACCGCTGAAGGTCTTTACGTAGCCTGTTCTTTTGGCTTCTGAGCCGGTTACCGCAATAATTTTGGACGCATCTAGAATTCCTTCAAGAAATAGCTTTCCAATCTGGCTTACCCCGTAAGGAGTCACCGTCCAGGCAATATCGCCTTTGTTGATCGGATCAAGGTGGTGGATTTGCACGCCGACATTTCCTGCCGGATGGGGGCCTGCAAACTTGTTAACCTGTACGCCTTTGGCATTGGTAAATATGGGTGCGCTTTCAGAAGAGTCCTGAAGATTCAAATGGATAAGCCCAGAAGTCAATTTTTTCAATATAGTGATACCCGCCTGAAAATACCTTTCTTGTCCCTGAAGGGCAAAGCCAAGATCGGGAGCCAACGGATGGCTATCAAAGCCTGATATAAAAATTGCCTTAGGTTCATCAGCAGGATCCGCTACAACGCCATAAGGCCTTTGGATCAGCTGTGGCCAGGCACCTCCTTTGGTAAGCTGGTCAACAATCCGTCCCCTATCAGCGGAAAGAATATCTGCTTCGGAAAATTTATCGAACTGTTCGTAA
>DATGMS010000310.1:0-6119 GCA_035307285.1 Cyclobacteriaceae bacterium | reverse complement strand
ATATTAATTGTTAGATAATGTACAAATAAAACAAAAGTGTCGGGGAGTAAGATCTCGGCACTTTTGTCTTTTGAGCCAATACGTCGTATGCACATAAAGAGGGGTGAAAAGCTATTTCTGTTGTTCCTGTTATTTTTTATTTTTTTCCAGACACAAGCACAACGGTTTGTGATTCTTCAAAAGGGAAGCAATGAGAAAACGAGGATCAAATATGAAGAGGGGGACCTTATTATCTATCAACAGAAGGGGCAGAAATATTTTGTATCGGACAGGATCAAAGAAATCCATCCCGATTTTCTGGTTTTGACAGAAAATATCCTGAAACCGGAGGAGATCGCTGCGGTGGATGTCAGAAATAGAGACGAACGCAACCGGACTTTGCGTAATCTCAGCACATTGATGTATTCTGGAGCTGGTCTCTTGTTGATAGCGGAGACGATCAACGGTCTCTATCACGATAAGAAGCTCACATATAGCAACGAAGGCTTAATTATCAGCGGCTCTTTGTTGGCTTCTGGATTTATCCTGTCCAAGATAAAGTACCGATATTTTAAGAATCAGGGAAGAAATAGGATTCAAATTATCTATTTGGATGAAAAGATAGAGTAGCAAATACTCTCTCCAAATTCTTCAGCAGATAGAAGTAAGGTGCCTCAAGAGCTTCAGTCTTACTTTCTTACTCCAATCCTTTCCATTAGTTAAAACAAGTTTCTGATTGCAAATGAATACCAAGGATCCAAATTTTTATAGAACAATGCTAGCTGTTACTTTATTGGCATCTGTCATTATCAAACTAGCATTTACAGTATTTAACCCATTAAGTCTTTTCACCGAAGAAGCCCAGTATTGGTTGTGGTCCAAGAACTTGGATTGGAACTATTATTCTAAGCCGTTAATGATCGCTTTGTATAACAGGGCAAGTACTTTTCTGTTGGGAGATACAGAAGTGGCTGTACGGCTCAACGCTTTGTTATTTACATCTGCTGCCGTTTGGTTGGTTTTTGAACTAAGCTTATATATGTTTAAAAAGGCGTTGTATGCATTTTTAGCAGCAGCAATGCTCATCGTAATGCCTTTTTTTCATCTGGCTTCTCTATTCCACACCACTGATTCGTCGCTTGTTTTCTTCTGGGCACTTGGCAATTACCTGATATGGAGAGCTATTAAAGAACAAAAGGCAAGTCTATGGCTCTGGGCTGGTGTTGCAACGGCCTTCGGTATTCTTTCCAAAAATGTCATGGTTTTGATTGTTCCCATTGTCTTTCTTTATCTTCTGATTGATCAGCCCAAGTTTTTGCTAAAGAAGGACTTTTATCTATTTGTACTGGTGTCTTCTCTCTCATTTCTACCCATTTTGATTTGGAATATCAACAATGACTTTGTTACGTTTCGACATGTCGGCACCTTAGGTGGCGTGGCCGGGGGTTCTGGCGGTTTTGATTGGGCTGCTGCCCCCAAATATATGGGGGAATATGTGGGAGGCCAGCTGGCAGCTATCTCGTTATTTTTCCTCCCCTTTTTAATTTTGGGTATAAAGCGATGGAAGAAATGCAGAGAAAGCGAGCTGTTGTTTATCTATTTGCCTGTGGTGCTGATATGGGTTCTTTTTTTGGGAGTGTCAGTGGTTAAGCGCGTAGAGATAAATTGGCCTGCTTTTGCATACGTACCCTTGCCGATAGCTATGGCACATGCTTTATCCCACTATGTTAAATGGAAAAGATATGCCTCTTTCGCAATAGGGATATCTGGTTTGCTCTTGATATTGATCATGTATCCCGCACCCTTGGACGCCCTAGGCTTTAAAAAAGTGCTGCGTCCCCAAAAAGACCCATTCTATAGAACAGCGGGCTATCAGGAGCTCGGGAGCCGAGTGGATTTTTTGATCGACTCCCTAGGGATAAACAATCACTTTGTCTTTAGTGACTCCTATCACATTGCTTCAGAATTGGCGTTTTATATGGAGGGGCACCCCCAGACCTACAACCCTAACCTGGGCCGAAGAAAAAACCAATTTGATTTGTGGCCGGGATTGAAGCAGTTCGAAAACAAAGGGTACCAAGCGATTTTCGTTAAGTTGGGAGAAGAGCCTATTGCTGCGGTAAATGAAGCTTTTGACAAGTTGATCCATGAAGAGACCCAATATGGGGAGCATAGAGGGGAGAAGGTTCTAACTTTTAAAATACAGGTTTTTGAGGGCTTTCAAAAATTGGAGGAGATGGACCTGAACGCTTACTAACCCAATTTCTTGCTATCCGATATACAGCCGGTAGCGGTAGAAGCAGGAACCGGATAGAAAATAATGGATAATTAAAATCTTTTCCCTAGATTAAGGGGCAATTCCCTGTGGGGCTTGCTATCCTCCCAATATCTTGGGAAATGTTTTCTGAAGACATACAGTTGTGCCGACCTGGCATCTAAAACAAAGGTGGAATTTCAAATGAACCCAAAAACGGCCAAAGCCCTAATTTGTTTAGTAAAATCAGGTGTCTGGTTGTGGTTTTTTTGGATAACTCCAACGGAAGTTTCCGCCCAAAACACCCACCATTTACTGATACAAAGCGGGGTCGAGCATATTGGCAGCCGAGACAGGGGTATGTCTCCGTTAATGTACTCCGGTTATGGGTTTTTTGCAGGACTCAGATGGCAGAAGACTTCTCCCACCCAGACCAATGAGGTTTCATTGAATCTCTCTACGGGAATGCAATACAGTAAATATGGGAGCCCCATTAGATATCACCGCGGAAGTATTCAGGTGGCCAATTTTTACACCCGGAAGAAAGAAGAGGCCAATACCGTCCAATGGGGATGGTTGATGAACAATGTGTTCAGCCATAGATTAAATGAAGCTTATGTCAACTTTAACGACCACTATGAGTACTTCTCCAATATTGGTCCTTCCGTGCGCTATAGTCTTCTGTTCAACCTAAATAAAAGGGAAGTTTTTCTGGTTGGGTCAGCCAATGTGCAGTTGCTTGGAGTGATGATCCGGCCTTCTTACACATCCAGTTTTCCCAGCGGGTTTCTGAACGAACAATCTACAGTGGCAAAGAGTCTGGTCCAGTCTGCCGAGGTTATACACCCCGGCAATTCGTGGAACTTTGGATTTCGACCCAGTTTTATCTATCCGCTAAAGTCTGGGAACAGGCTCTCCCTGGGTTATAATTATGAGTTCTACAGATTGAACTCTACGAACCAGGTTACCCACAGTAGCGGGTTGTGGTATGTTAGCCTTTCTTCACGCTTATGAAAAGGTTTTTTAAAGTGTTTCTATGCGGACTGCTGTTTATTTTGATTTCCTGTGAGGAACATCTGATCAGTCAGGATCCGAGATCCGATAACCTTTCCAACTTTGATTTTCTGTGGGAAGACGTCAAAAATAGATATTCTTTTTTCGAGCTGAAGGAAATTGATTGGGAAGAGATCCGGAGAAAATACAGGCCTTTGGTACAGCATCAAATGAATTCCCAGGAATTGTTTGATTTGATGGCTGACATGCTTTACGAGTTGAAGGACGGCCATGTCAATCTGACTTCTGAGTTTGACAGAAGCAGAAACTGGGATTGGTATTTGGGCTACCCCTCCAACTTCAATAGTGCAATTGTGGAAAGGAATTATCTCGGGCGGAACTTTCGGCTCACGGGTCCTCTTCGAAATCAGGTGATTGATTCTGTGCTTTACATCTACTACCCTTCCTTTTCAAATACCATCTCAGAGAGTCATTTGGAGATACTGATGCATAGGGCTGCGCCACTCAAGGGGATTATTATCGATGTACGCAACAACGGTGGGGGAAATCTCGGCAACGCCCGAAAGCTGGCTTCCTGTTTTACCGATCAGGAAGTGCAGTATGCGAAAGAAAGAAGAAAAACCGGCCCTGGGCCAAATGATTTTTCTGCGTGGCAGACCTTATCCTTTCCCTCCAGGGAAGGCCGTCGTTTTGGGGGAAAGGTAGTGGTTTTGACCAATCGGGCCTGCTACAGTGCTACATCGTTTTTTGCCCAGATGATGAAGACCCTGCCTAACGTCACGGTTTTGGGGGATCAGACCGGCGGGGGCGGGGGTGCTCCGTCTTCAGGTGAGTTGCCCAACGGTTGGCAATACCGGCTATCGGTCACCCAAACCGTGGACCTACAAGGAGAGCAGATCGAGCCTGGCGTAGCTGTCGACATCCCGGTGCAGTTGAGGGACGGCGACCTACAGCGAAACCGCGATACGCTGATTGAAGCCGCACTTAGGCTGTTGAGGTAGAGACAATAACAGATCAGCGCTTGGTTTTGACGGAAGCAGATATTCAGATAGCGAAGGCTGATTTTGATATGCAAGACACCCTTGTCCCGCCTGAAAAGACCGTAGGTTTGCGGCTTTGCCTTCAGGCGGGCTTTTCAGTACGAATCATCATACGAAGAAGCAGCGTTCAAATTTGACAGAAATGTTCATTCAAAGCCGTTCGCCCCACCTAGCGTTTATTGCTTGGCGAAGAAGCGGATTTTGAAGCAATAAAACTTTCTGCCATCACTGGACCTGATATGAAGCACAAAGCTTTATTTAAGCAATGAGCCCATTTTTTTCCCAAACGCCTGTTATAAACCGTGAACTTGATTTATTGCTATTTCGGATCTCCAAGGATTGTATCAGCCATCTCAACTAAATCTTCCAATTTTAAATCTATATCAGCAAATTCTCTTGCTGATGGTAAAAATAAAATAAAATCGTTGTTGTCTTTAATTAATTTAACTTCACGTTGAAGCTCATTAAAAGCTTCGTCACTTTCGATTTCTTTATACAATGCGATTTGAGCGACATAATTATCCTTGTTCCAATGAGCGTTATTTGCTGAGAACATTACAATCCAATGGTCAAAGTAGCTTTCGGGATATTTTTCTTCAATTGTCATTTTAATTTTTAGGTTAGATTATTGGAAATTCGTTCGGCGGACGGTTTGCCCATAACGGCACGGCGGATGGCGGGCGGCCCCTATGTTTGTCGTGTCCCCGTGCCGTGCCCCATCCGCATATATCCGCTGTCCTGCAATTTTTTTACATATTATAAATTTGGCCTCTTGTGCCGGATTATTTCACCGGAATATTTTGGGCGGCAACACAGATCTTCCACCAACCTTTTCCGCACCTTCCCGTGATTGCATTAGCATGGGAAGGTGCCCCTTCCGGGAGGCCCCCCGTTTCATCATAAAGGAGCTGTCCGGCTTAAATGCTATCCAATCAAAACCAACCTGCCAATCCTTAAATCCCCGTTTACAGCCTGTCCCGAACATCGGGGTGCCGTGGTGGAAGCTTGCCCACCGAGGTAGGAGGCGCACCTCGTCAGCAAGATCTGGCGGTGCCTTCCACTCGACTACCTGCTGGCTTTTTTATTCATTTTTAATTTCATCATGATGTCAGTCTGTTCGTCTTTACCCAATTTGAAGATATGCTTGTCGAATGCTACAAATCCATTCTTTTCATAAAATCGGATGGCTCTTGGGTTTTGCTCCCAGACGCCCAACCAAACATAATCCACGTTTTTTTCTTTCGCTAATTCAATTGCTTTTTCGTAAAGAATTTGCCCCACCCTTTTTCCGTGAAATTCTTTCAGAACATAAATCCGTTCGATTTCTAGTGCGTGTTCATCCTTTATTTCAGTTTGTGATTGCCCAAAATTTATTTTTAAATAGCCAATCGCCTTATGGTCAAGTTCTGCGAAATAAAATTCAGAGCTTTTGTCCATAAGTTCTTTTTTCAGTTTTTCGTCCGAAAATCCTTCTTCCATATATTCACGCATATTTTCTTCGCTGTTGTCGGAAGAGAAGGTCTCGGCAAAAGTCAGCTGTCCGATTTCTTTTAGCTTTTCAAGGTCTTGGATATTTGCTTTCCTAATTCTCATTTATTGCTCGTTTCGAATTTTCGCTTGTCGGCAACTACTTGGCGGATGGCGGCCGGGCCAGGGTTTGTCGTGTCCCCGGTGCCGTATCTCATCCGCCTTTATCCGCTGTCCGGCAGTTTTTTTAACAAGATATAAAATCGGTCTCTTGTGCCGGCCTAATCCACCGGAAAAGTTCGGGCCGATCTTCCTCCATCCGCATTAAGGAATGGAACGGAAGGCAAAATGAACTCCAAACCTTT
>DATGMS010000309.1:0-9044 GCA_035307285.1 Cyclobacteriaceae bacterium | reverse complement strand
TTGCTCCTGCTTCCACCGTAACGGTATGGGCTGTTTTGTTCAAGGCTACCACTTTGTTCATTTTCTCTAGCGACACCAATTGGTGTATGCTGTCCGCAATGCTGTTAAAAGAATGCCTCGATCCTAAGGCTTTGATCTTATCGTGCTTTGAGACCAGCTCTTGGACTTCCGCTACCGTAGAGGGATAGTGGACATTTTGGGTGCTGAAGGTAAGGTTTCCTGCCCAGTTTTTGAGCGGTGGATCGGCTTGTTTGGGGGCGCAGGCTACCAAGGCCTGTTGGGAAAGCATCACGCCCCCGGCAAGCAGGGGCAGGCGTTTTAAAAAGGATCTTTTGTTCATTATCGTGGGTTTTTGTATTATCTACTGTTACAAATAATCAAATTAGAGAAGTTATATAAAACTTCCTATTGATTTTTAAATTACTGTCGAATGTCTGCCTGAACGCCAATTCGCCGATAAAAATTAATCTGATATCCAAACCTGTGAAAAGGCCTTTGGCCCTTCCACAGTGTTAACGGGTATTTTCAATTGGAAGAGCCGTATGAGTAGATCAAAAGACCGAAAATAACAAGCAGAAAAATTAACCAATTGGAAGAGGTGCTAGAATAAAAATTCCAAGATAACCTGATAATTCAAATTAAATATCCATCTTCCGCTTTAATAAGTGAAAAAAGCCTTGCGTTTCTTGATAATACAAATTATAATTGATGAAAAGCGACAAAAAATGGCACATATTAACACCGGAATAAACCAACCTGGGATCCTAGAACTTCTATTTTATAAAAATAGCACCGGCAATGCGTTGTCTAACCTGGCCCAAACTCTTTTGCTCGGTGAATCACCGCTTAGTTCTGGGGAGAGGGAGTTGATCGCTGCGTATGTTTCTCATTTGAATGAATGCGAATTCTGTCATTTATCCCATGCTGCCGCAGCCAATGCACACCTGGGGGACCATGGGAAGACCATTGCTTGTATAATAGAGGATATTCAAACCGCCGATATCTCGGAGAAAATGAAGGACCTTTTAAAAATTGCCGGCAAGGTTCAAAAGAGCGGTAAACTGCTTACAAAAGAAGATGTTGAAGCAGCGAAATTCAATGGTGCAACAGATGAAGAGATCCACGATACGGTTTTGATCGCCGCGGCATTCTGTATGTTTAATAGATATGTCGATGGCTTAGGAACTACGCCGGCAGACCCAGATGAATATGCTGAGATGGGCAAAAGAATGGCAAAAGGTTATAAAATGCCTCCTAATTTTTTAAAGAAGTTTGTCCTGAAAATGATGAACAGGAAAAACG
Source organism: Cyclobacteriaceae bacterium (assembly GCA_035307285.1). GTDB lineage: Bacteria > Bacteroidota > Bacteroidia > Cytophagales > Cyclobacteriaceae > DATGMS01. The sequence goes on along the minus strand of DATGMS010000309.1, from coordinate 7,742 downwards.
CCTCGGGGGTGTTCGAAAATAAACAAAAAACCCACGTGAAAGTGTCTTGAAAATCAGGGATTAATAGGATAGCGGTGCGTCTGTATAGCACTGACGAGCGATTAAATCCCGGGAAATACCTTAGATTCAGCGCAGTATAATACCTGTTCTGGGATGTTGTAAAAACTTTTGATCGCCAAGGAAACAAGGTTCATCAGTTCAAAGGAGCCGGCACTTGAGAAAATTCTGAAGGAAATCAATCATGTACCTGCTGTTTATCTTGGCTGACTCGTTTCCTCCAAATTATTTACATAAGGATATAACATTTAAGTGATTACTTATATTTTTATTTGTTAATTTCGGCCCGAATTATGGAAAGATTTTTACTCTTGGGAATGTTGCTTTTGGCAGTATTTTTCCCCGTTAATGCACAACAGGTCAGTATTTCTGGAATACCTCCTTGGGTAGAGACCCCTACCTTAGAGGTAAATCTAAAACGTGAAAACCAATTAGGTGAAGGTTATCGCTATTTGCTTTTCGAAAAGCAGGTTAATATTCCGAATCAGGAAGTATTTCATAGATACAGTGTGCAGGTATTATCTCCCGATGGCATCCAAGAATTCTCGGATTTGGTAATTGACCATGATCCGACCTACCAAAAATTGGAAATCCATGAAGTGAATATTTATCGGAACGGAGAGAATATCAATAAACTTAATCTTTCCGATTTTAAACTTATCCAAAAGGAAACCGGGGCGGATAGGCACATTTACGATGGCGCTATAAGCGCATTGATGCATTTAAGCGATGTACGTAAAAATGACATTATCGATTATAGTTATACCATAACAGGTTTTAATCCGGTCTATGGCAAGCAGTTCTCAGGTTTTCTATATCATAAAATCCAGGCTAAAGTTGAAAAATTCAACTATCGTGTGTTGGTGCAGCAAGGACAGGCTTTGAACATTCAGGCCACTGGACATTCCTATCAACCTACAAAATTGAGCCGAAATGGGATGGATATTTATCAGTGGAAGCATGACGGACTGCAGGCAATCAGCTTTGATGTCAATGTGCCCTACTGGTCAGCATCGTATCCTATGACTTCCTACTCGTCATTCTTGGATTGGAAATCAGTGGTGGATTGGGCATTGCCACTTTACAGCTATTCGGAAAGTGAAGTGGAGGGTATTAAAAGACAATTCGCTGAAAATAAGGAGGATGGTGCCAGAATAACGGATATTATTAGATATGTACAGGATGACATTCGATATTTGGGTCTAGAGTCAGGAATGAGTGCCTATCGACCCAATCCTCCGGCAAAAGTATTCAAGCAGAAATACGGAGATTGTAAAGACAAATCTCTATTGCTTGTGGCCCTGCTTAGGAGTGAGGGGCTGGAGGCATATCCAGTGCTGGTAAATACGGAATGGAAAGATAATATAGAAGCTTTCACAGCCAATGCTTCCGCTTTTGATCATTGCGTGGTGACGTATAAGTGGAACGGTAAAGATATTTATGTTGATCCAACCCTAACCGATCAGGGAGGAGATCTATCAAGGATCTATTTTCCTGATTATAGAATGGGTTTAGTGGTGAAGCCAGGTAATTCCGCCCTAACCCGTTTGCCCGAGAGTGACAAGCCGTTTCAAAAGGTAGATGAACTTATCTCAGTCAAGGACTTGGAAGGGAATGCCACAATTCAAATACGGACAGAGTATAGAGGGAGGAAAGCGGATGAAATCCGTGCAAGTTTTGCAAATAGTACCATTGATGAAATTTCCAAAACGTATTTGAATTTTTACTCGGCACTCTATCCCGGAATTGAAGCAAGCGGACCTATAGCGTTTACAGATTCAGATCGCAATATTTCCAATGTAGTTACTACGGTGGAAAATTATACTGTGGATAATTTTTGGAAGAGATCTGAAACCGATGAAAATCAAATCTATGCTGAAGTTTATCCGTTGGAACTAAATTCCCGACTTGGCTTCCCCCAAAGTGCGAATCGGGAGATGGACTATTATTTGGGAGAACCAGAGGAGTTTATTGTTTCCACCAAGGTTACGATGCCTGAAGTTTGGCATGTTGAAGCATATCAAAAGCGGATAGATGCGGGTGCTTTTGTATATGAAAACCAAATAAGCGGCAAGGGAAATGTTATCGATATCGTCCACCATTATGAATTGCTGAAAGCGAGCGTTCCCGGCAAAGAAGTGGCGCAAATAATCGAAAAGAAGAATGCCGTCAATAATGAATTAAGTTTCTATTTGACCTACAGTCCAAATGGTGGAAGTTCACCAAGCATCCTAGCTATCTTCATTTGTGCCCTGATTTTGGGGGCATCGTTCTTTTTGGGAAGGAAACTCTATAAAAATTTCAATCCATCACCGCAGAGCAGAAGTTATCACGATGGAATCGGTGGTTGGCTTATATTACCTGCAATAACCTTAATAATTGTCCCTTTCACCACGGTATCTCATTTAATTGGTGGTGATTATTTTAACAGTTCGGTGTGGACTGGGATTGGAGTTTATGGAACAGGTGTTCAGGTGTATTACGGAGTAAATTTCGTATTTTTAGTCGGCATGTTTTGCTATTCCATCCTCACCGCAATTTTCTTCTTCAAGTTGCGTACCGCTACCCCTCAGATGTTTATACTATTAATTTCCGTCAATTTTGTTTCATTATTACTTGAGGCTTATGTGACGGACCAATATCTCCGTGAGTTAGCGATTGAGTCCTCGTCCGTGGACATAACCCGGGGCATTATAGGCTTGTTTATTTGGATTCCCTATTTTCTGAAATCGGAGCGGGTGAAGTCTACTTTTACAAAAACTTATTCTGTCGGTAAACAAAGCGTGGTTGCTGCGGATAAAAATACTCTTGCTATGTAGTTGGTCGGGTACTTACTTTTACAACCGATATAAAAATCAGCTAATGGGGCAGTGTTAAAATTCTCTGGTTACATAATCCTCAAATGGATTCTGTTTTGGGGTATCAAATAATTGAAAGTAGGGAAAGGTTAAATTGGGATTGGGGCAAGGTAAATAGTAAGGAAAGTTTGGTTTACACAATAGAGATGCTCTTAGTTCTTCCATTTTTGGAAATTATTATTCGGAGTGGGCCATTTTACGCTGCCGTCAAGAAAAAGGGATGGGTGATGATTTTAATTCTCCTTTTAGCTCTTGCTTTGGAATTTGCAGTCGGATGATTTGCTACCAACCAGAGGTTTGATTTATGGATGGTGGTAAAACTTTCTCTCAGCATAGGGTTGTTTTTCCTTTTTGTATAAAAACCAACTGAAACTTTGAAATCAAAGATAGGGATATTGCATTGCGTTAGAAGTTGTATCGCGCACTCATAATCAGTATCCTTGTCTCCCTTTTGGCATAGAATCTCTGTGAAAAACTGTTAGTGAGGCTGTTTCCTTCAAATCTTCCGGTGTCGAAAATATCTCTCAGGCTGACTGAAATATTTGCCTTTTGATCCCACAAACTTTTCTGGACGCTGGCATCCAAAGAATATTGGGAAAGGTCTCTTCCCTGTGCCTCGATTTCTGCAGATTCATAATTGCCAACCAATTGGAAGGTGAAATCCAATGGAAGCGTAAAATCGCTGGTGATTTTGGTATTCCAGGCAAAACCGCTGTTGACAAATTCTTCTCCTATATTGGACCCGTCCACCCTGATTCGGAACAGGGTCAAGCCCCCACTGAGCGTCCACCATGGAGCAATTTCCCCTAGGCCAATGAATTCAAGGCCATACGATTCGGCGGAGTTCAGGTTGTCCGGCTGTGAATACGAGATACCATCTTCTATAGTGGTAATGAAGTCCAGCTGCCCGGATACGTGACGGTAAAAAAGGTTGGTGGTAAAGCTTGATTTTTCCGAATTTGCCAGATGACCAAGTTCCAGTGAATGGATCATTTCAGGTTCGAGGTTGGGATTTCCCCTTCTCACGTTTAGTGAATCAGTGATATCTGGGAATGGATTTAGCCTCCAGGATGTGGGACGGTCTATTCTCCGGCTGTAGGTAAGTTTTAGCCCATGGACATCATTGAACTTAAACAGGGACTGAAAGCTGGGGAAAAAGTCGATATATTCTTGGGCGTTTCTCTCATCCGTATTAGCCAGATAAGTGTCGACCAAGGTGTATTCTCCCCTCAGTCCTAAGGTATAATCAAATTTCGCGGAGCTTTTTGAATAAATAAAGTAAGCTGCGTGGATCTGGTCTTCATATATAAACCGGTTGCTGACTGCAGGATCTTCGATGTAATCCTGTGCAGACTCTTCAAACCTAGTATATAAGTAATCATTGTCAAACTTCCTCAGGTTGGATTTCAATCCGGTTTCAAATTTTGAATTTTCAGCAAAGGGATGGATATAATCCACCTGGAATACTGAAATGTATCTTTTCTCATCTGTGAAAGCACGTTCACGACCATTGAGATTTTCCGGAATAGGGTTAAGAGTATTCCTGAAGATATCTATATTCTGAATTTTATATTGGTTTCTAAACGAATTGCTGGCGGTAAACCTGAACTGTCTATCCGGGTCATCAAATGTCCTTTCATAGATCAGCGCATTGTCCAATCCGTCATCTGCTTCTGTTTCATTGTTTCGTCTCACATAATCCAGAACTAGATTTCCTGTTTCTTTATCCTTCAATTCTGAAAACAGGGTGTTGGTCTGGCTGTCGTCACTTGTGCTATAAACCCCTTCATAACTGATGATGTTTCTTCCAAAATAATATTCCCCACCATAATTGAAGGTGTGTCCAAGATTTTCCCCTTCGTTATTGGTGTTTTGTTCAAGCGTTTCGTTATCTTCGAAGATCTCCCTTACTGAATTCCTCTCGCCGACATCCCGCCATCTTCTCAAATTATAACCCCCATACAGGTTATAGCGCACCGTTCTATGGTTAAGTCTTGCCCCTGTATTCATCCTTCCCCTAGTACCATAGGTGAATTCTACGCCACCGTTTGTCCCAAGATCTTCCCCCCGTTTCAGTATTATATCTATGATGCCTCCTTCAGCCTCAGCGTCAAAACGTGCGTTGGGATTATTGATGATCTTGATCTGTTCTATTGCACTTGCCGGCAGCTGGTCTAGGTTCTGGGTCAAAGAAGAATTTCTGCCATTGATCAGCACGTTGGTTCCCGAACTGCCTCGGAGCGAGATCGTACCATCCTCTGCGACACTGACAGAGGGTGTATTTCTCAGAATATCCAAAAGCGTGCCTCCAATATTAGACAGATTCTGCTCGGGGTTGATGGTAATACCTTCCACGTCAGCCCTAATGGGAACTTTGCTGGACTGAACCACTACTTCTTGAAGATTTTGGTTTTCGCTGACGAGCTCCACCTTTCCAAGATCTTTATCTCCATTGACTTCAACCGTCTGCTCTGATTCGGAATATCCCAACAGAATAAATCGGATGCTAAAGGATCCGTTGTTGGAACTTAAGGAAAACCTGCCCTGTTCGTCGGTATCGGTGAACGAAACGGGCGATTCCGCCCCGGATTCAAATAGCGCTACTTGGGCAAACGGCAAAGGCTCCCCAGAATCCGCATCCAATAATTGCCCGTTCAGCGTAAATGGGTTTTCCTGAGATTGGCCTAGAGCGGTAGCGGAGACCAGAACTGCAGTAAAAAAAGCAATCAATGGAATAAAGGATATAGGTTTCATGTCGGTTTAGCTTATGGAACAAACTTAGCAATACAATTTGTACCAATTTTGAAGCCAGCATTAACCAAAAGAAATTTGTACCCAGTGGTGGGGTTGTCGGTAGGAATAATCAATTTCAAAACCATTGACGATGCAGATCTGCTTGACAATGGATAGTCCCAGTCCTATGGAATCATGGTTACCGTTTCCTTTTTTAAATCTCTGGAAAAAATTATCCACATCCTCTTGGGGTTCTTGTCCGGAATTGACTACCTCCAGCATATTGGGACCTAATCGGATAAAAATCATTCCGTCTTTTACATTGTGCTTGATGGCATTGGACAGAAGATTCTGCAGAAGCATTTCTGCCATGTTGGGATGGATATTGATTAAAACACCCGGCTGAATATTTTTTTCCATGGAAATGCTTTTAATGGCTATCAATTCCTCAAAATCCTTGATGGATTGGTTTACTTTGGAAGAAAAATCAATTTCTTCAGAGAAGGTAAACTCATGGTTCTCCAGCCTTGCCAACACAGCCAGAGACCCCACGATTCTGGCGACTTTTTCATTGGCATGGTGGGCGGATTCTATGAGGCTGGCCTGTTTTTCATCTATTGGTGAATCCAACAGCAATTCCAGTTTTCCCCTCACCACTGAAACGGGAGTCTGTATTTCATGGGATATATTTTCTGAAAATTCCTTCATCACTCTATAATCTTTCAATAGCTGAACGGACATCTTGTGGAGAAAATCATTCAGTTTGACAAATTCTTCTGTTTTAGAAGGTGCAAAAACAAGAGGTTCATTTTCTTTAAAAGTGAAGGATTTTATTTTTTCCAGACTTTCGTGGAATGGGGAAAGAATTTTTTTGGAAACGATCCTTCCGGTAACCGCAATGAAGATTAGAAGCAAGATAAAAATCGCCACCATGGTCTGTACCACCGTTTCTGTAATATCACCGGTTTCAATGACAATGTTATAGGTGGCGAGGTAATAATGCTTTCCGTTGATCAAATAGGATCGGCTCGCCTTCAGTTGCCTTTCCATCTGCTCCAATTGATCGTGCCAGGCCAAGGTGTCTCTTACGTATAAAGGCTGTAAGGCGGTTTCCAACGGCAACTCGGTAATTTCCAGCCTGTCTCTTTCAAGTCGATCAGGAGCTTTTCCGTTTTTCAGTTTTTCTGCATAGCTGTCCAGCTGCCTTTCAAGTTCCATCCCCTGCTCAAAGTCAATTTCAGATTCCAGTTTCTGAAAAATCATTATTCCACCAAGGAGCAAAACAACGGAAGAGATCCCCAAGTACCAAAGGGTAAATTTGTTGATCAGTTTCATCAGACGCCGGTGTTAAATTTATAACCGATGCCATAAATGGTGTTGATATAGTCTTTGCCTCCGGCTTGGCATATTTTCTTCCGGAGATTTTTGATATGTTGATAGACAAAGTCAAAATTAGCCAGGTCATCCGTATAGTCCCCCCACATATGTTGGGCGATGGATTGTCTTCCCAGTACACGGTTTTTATTGGTAAGAAAAAAAAGAAGCAGGTCATATTCTTTTTTGGTAAGATCCAGAACATGATCTCCGACCATGGCTTCCATGGTGAGGGTATCCAATCTGATTTCCTTATAAACCACTTCATGGTCACCGTCCAGCTGGTTTCTTCTATATATGGCTTTGAGCCGCGCATGGAGTTCAGGCAGGTAAAAAGGTTTGGTCAGGTAATCATCCGCCCCGATTTCTAAACCGTGGATCTTGTCCTCCAGTGAATTCTTGGCCGAAATGATCAGGATGTTGCAGGACAGTTTTTGGTTCTTGATAAAATGCAGAATTTCCAAGCCATCGCCGTCGGGGAGCATGATATCCAAAACCACACAGTCATACCTGAAGGAAAGCAGCTTGTCCTGCGCATCAAAACAATTGTCGCAGGATTCACAAATCAGCTTTTCCTTTCCCAGATAGTCCAGAATATTTTTGGTCAGCTCAACATTGTCTTCTATCAGAAGGATTTTCATTCTTCAAATTAAGAATAATTCCTGAAGAAAATTTGAAGTGTTTATGCTTATCTTCGTAGGGTCCGACAAACTTTCTATG
>DATGMS010000308.1:0-5438 GCA_035307285.1 Cyclobacteriaceae bacterium | reverse complement strand
ACAGATTCATCACAGGCAAAAGCGATCCGAAGACTATTGATCGCATCTTCCATATGGTCACTCAGATCAAGATCTTCTTGTATGGATTTGAGGAAATATTGTTGTTCTCTTTTGCACAGCTCATTGTGGTCGGGTTCATCGGTCAAATCGATCCATTCATCTTCTTTGGCAAATCGGTCATTTTCATCAAGATCGGCATGATGTACCAACAAAGACTCTGTTTTCGTATGAGCTTCAATTGACCCAGACTTACCCGCTCCTCCCGCTTCTTTAGCCACGATAGAAACTGAACCTTTGGGTCCAAAAACATCCTTCACAAAAAACGCGGTCTCACTAATCATCGGTCCCCATCCAGCCTCGTACCAGCCTACCGATCCATCCTCAAACCTGATCTGCAACTGTCCGTAGTTATAGTTATCTGAAGGAATATTATCTGTCAACCTCGCCCCTATGGCATAAACCTGAACGGGCTTAGATCGGGTCATCTGGCACATCACATCAATATAGTGGACGCCACAATCAACAATAGGGCTTAGACTTTTCATCAAGTTGCGGTGAAGGGTCCACATCTCCGTCTGGCTCTGCTGGTTGAGATTCATCCGCATCACCAAAGGCTTGCCTAGCGTCTGACTGACCTGAATAAAGCGTTCCCAAGAAGGGTGGTGTCTTAGGATGTATCCCACTACCAGCTTTTTACCTGCCTTTTTGGCCGCATCCCTTACCCGTTCGGAACCCTCTACTGTGTCAGCCAGGGGCTTTTCTATAAAAACATGGCATCCTTTTTCAAACGCTTTAATGGCAAAACTTTCGTGGGTGTCCGGATAAGTAGAGATACAGACCGCATCCGGCTGGCTGCTTTCTAAAGCTTCATTGAATTCATTATACAAAGTGTATCCGCCGCCCAGTTTTTCGTTCAGCACTTCCTTGCTTTTTCCGGTTGAAACCAGCCCGCAGATTTCAAATCCGTCTAATTGATGGTAAGCCAAAGCGTGGGATGCTCCCATATTGCCACAGCCTGCTACCAGGATTCGTAAAGGTCTATTTTTATTAGTCATAGGGGTGAGATATTATTTGATCCGAAATATTACTGATGAGAGTAAAAGTAAGAAAATATTTGGATCACGAAAGAATGAATGCTATCCATCAAGAAGATTGCCACAGCTAAAAATCACACCTCCCATTCCTTCAAAGCCTCCCGGGTAAGAAAATCAGCTTTGGCGGATTCAATCGTTTTTTCCTGTTCAGCCTTTAATTGATTAATATATAGGTCATTATGGATGGACAGTTCTGTTGCTTGTTCCTTGACCGCCATAAAATGTTTAAGCCTGCCCCGGCTGCTTTCCCTGCTTTTCTCCAACATCTCCTGATTATAAAGCAAAAGTTCTTCCTCGTGCTTTTCCAAAAAATAGTCGTACGGCCCTTTATTTGCCAAGAGCTTAACAAAAATGGGGGCAGTTTCCACTGCAACAAAAAGCAAAATAATAAACAGATTAGCCATAAACATGGCCCTGCTTTCATCCGTCAATTTCCCCAATGCATCTATCCGGGCAGCCATTCCGTTAAATTGATCAATTCCCGGCTGCTGCTTTTCGAATTCCAGCTGCTTTAGTTCAGTGAACTGTTGTCTTTCCTTTTCCAAGCCATCAATCCTATCTTGGTTTCGTTGTGTGGTTTCCCGATAATCCCTTTGCGCTTCGTCAAGCTGTTCCTCCTTTTTTTGTGCATTTATACCTAAACCCTTTAATCCTGTAGTTCCGGCAGTTTTATTCCCAAATCTTTCATCATCATATTCTCTTTGCTTCTCATTCCGGAAGGCCTCTTTTTCCTGGATTTCCTGCCTTAGTTGGGCGATTGCGGTGTCCAACCTCTGCAGTTCAGGAAATCCCATATCCAAGCTCTCCTTAGTTTCAATGATTGCGGTGGCTTTTCCCTCATCCAACTTTCTATTGATTTCTCTTTCAAAAATCTTCAACTCGAGTGGTTTGGAGATGACGAAGGCAAGAAGTACCGCCAGCAACAACCGCGGAAGGGCCAATTTCCATTCCGACCAAGCATTACTGCCTTTCCTCATACTGGAAACAATAAACCTATCCAGATTAAAGATCATCAATCCCCATAATAGGGCAAAAAATACAGCGGCATAAAGGGATTCGAAAATGGTGAACAAGGCATAACCGGCCGAAAGAGATGCCAAGATTCCGGTGAATAAGACAGTTCCACCAATTCCGATATATTTATTGGATTCTGAAGGGCTTTTTTTTATCAAAGGAAAATAAGCACCACTGCAGAACCATAAGAATACTTTTATTTTCTTCATTGTTTAATAAACTTCAACGGCCAAGCACATTCATATTGTAAATTCAAAAAATCAGCTAATTCTTCCAAATCTATGATTTTCTCTACTGCTATGATACAAAATGTGACCAACTCCCATCTAAGGACTTGAAAACACAGTTTAATGGGACGGGCTCCTATTTAGGGTAGCTTGATTAAAAACAATAATATCCGGAAAATATGCGGTCGATTTTTGCATTTGTTCGATTTTTTGCCCGAAATTGAACTACCGATATTTGAATTGAATAAACTTGATCTTTAGCAGAAATGACAGCTTCCTTATTTTCGTCTACTACAACCGCGCGCGTTTTAGCCTTCCTTTGTGTTACAGCTTTAGCTTTTCAAGTTCAGGCACAAGATCCGCTACGTTTTCAAAATGAAGTAGAACAGGTCCGCGAAAAATACCCCCCGCAGGTCCAGAGGGAAAACTTAGCTCTTTTTACGGGGAGTTCTAGTATTAAAATGTGGAATAACCTCGCAGAATATTTTCCCGATCATGAAGTGGTCAACGCGGGCTTTGGAGGATCCCAGACATTTGAACTTCTACATTACGTAAACGAGCTGATTATCGATTACAAGCCAAAAAAGGTCTTTATCTACGAAGGGGACAATGATATTTCCTCCGGAAAATCTTCGACAGAAATTATCCTCACCATGCATAAACTAGTGGAAACAATTGAAGCCGCCCTTCCGGAGGTGGAAATTTATTTGATTGCCGCAAAACCGAGTATTTCGCGTTGGCATTTAAAAGACAAATATCTGGACTTAAACCAGCACTTTAAAGAATACAGCGAACTCTATGATAATGTGGATTATGTAAACATATGGGATACGATGCTTGATGCTGAAGGAAGTCCGAAGAGGGAAATTTTTTTGGAAGATAACCTTCATATGAACAAAGCTGGATATGATCTTTGGGCTGAGGTTGTGAAAAAATTTATGGATTAAGTTTGAGTGGTTGGAAGCCGGTTGTTGAGTGGTTAGTTAATGAATTCAGCCACATCCATGGAAAGATTAGATGTTATCTAACTTCAAACTTCCAGCTTCCAACTTCCGGCTATTTTTTAAAGATATTTCCCAATCCCCCTAAGAGGTCACCGGCTTTGCTCAAAAGGCCCCCCTTGCCTAGTGCATTGGCTAAACTATCTTTATCCACTGTGCCTCCGAGCATCGTTGAAATTTTTGCGAGCACTAAGGGTAAGACGTACTGGCTTATCTGGGTTGCTGTCTCTGGAGCCAATCCTAATTTCTGGATATAATCCCCGGACAGTCGGCTGGCCAAAGATTGAAAGGTGTGGTTTTCTGTGGCATTTCCACTACTGTTAAACATAGAAAGTAACCCGTCCAGATTACCTTTTGTGATTTCATCAGAAACACTATTCTGTAGGGAATCACTTGTTGCGTCCACGGCTTTACTGCCCATTTCTTGGTTGAGACCAAATTTTTCCGTCACTGCGGCCAATACATCTGGCGAAATATTTTTTATGAGAGTATTTAACATGGTCAAATATTTATGGTTTATGTTTTTTGAATAGAATAATGGCAAAAACGTGACCAATTTTCCTAGGTAGGACGATAACCGCTTTAGCGTTAAAAGAAGTAAAGCAAAAAGCTTCCAATTGATTTTATCAATGAAAATCTTCTTCTTTACAGGAAAATTTCCATATACATAATGCCATGTACAAAACCGCTACAGGATTTCCGTCAACAATAATATTGGTCTTACTACCGCTTATTTTTCTGTTACCGCTCCATCTTGCAGTAGGGCAGTCTCAACCTAATCTTGGGCTGACCTCCAAATTGATGAAGGAGGCGCTCGCAGCAATGGAAGCTAACGACTATAACAAGGCCAACGCCCATTTCCGGGAAATTATAGACAGTAAAATTCCAATTCCCCAAGAGATGCCTTATTATTTTGCCGAAACCTTGTTTCAATTAAAACAATATGACAACAGCGCCAATTTCCTGAACAAATACCTGGAGATCAATGGATTTAAGGGCGACAATTATAATTATGCCAAGCAATTGGAGGCCAAATTAAAAATTCCACTGGATGAGATTCGATCCTGCCAGCTTTGTGACCGAAGGGGCTACCAGTACAAATTATGTTTTACCTGCGATGGAGACAAAGAGATAGAGCAGGAATGCAACTATTGTAAAGGAAAAGGAGTGATTGGATGTAGCCGATGTGCAGGCTCTGGCCTGATTACCAAGAAAAATGTTTTTAATATAATTGAGTACTTCGAGTGTGAAAGATGTGAGGGGAATGGAAGATTAACTTGCACGACCTGTCATGGAAGCAAGCTGGAAGTTGGCGACTGCAGAACCTGTCAGGGAACAGGCCGATTGAATTCGGAAAAAATCTGCGACCATAAGGAAGGGCCCAAAGAATTGACAATAAAACTGGGTGAAAGCCATTTTCATTAAACTTAAGTCAATCCCATTGAACTAACGCCACTCGTGGTTCATCCAATAAATTTGTTTCTCTCATACCTATTGGTTGAGCATTGTTCAAATTCAAAGAACAATGTTCAAATATGGTTTAGCTGGGTGACGTTGGTTTTATCCAATCGAAATCTTTGTGCGTCTCAGGCTTGCTGCCATCTACATTATCCTCAGGAGCGGGCCTGCCATATGCTGGATCTTAAGTGATATAATAATAGGGTAAGTTAAAAAGTAGATCGGCGGATACAAGATGCTTATGGCCGCCGATCTTTATTATTTATTGGCAGTATTTTTCTGAAGCCTCATTCGCTGGCTGGTGGTCAAGTGTGACGGCTAACTTAAAATCAGCACAGGCGGCCCTTGTTCTGTTGGTTGCCTGTTTTAACATTCCCCGATAGTAGTAGGCTTGGCCAAATTCGTCATTCATCTTAATTGCCGTATTGTATTCTGTCATAGCGTTTTCGGTATTTCCCAATAAATGGTAGGCCCGCCCCTTTAACAAAAAAGCCATAGCAGGGGCTCCGGAGACCTCTGTTGCATAACTTGCATACTGCAAAGCCATTTCATAACTCTTTTTCTTCTGGTATAAATTGGACAAGCCCATCAGTACCTGAACATTTTTGGGGTCGACGGAAAACGCAGCCTTCATGTCACTTTCC
>DATGMS010000307.1:0-17137 GCA_035307285.1 Cyclobacteriaceae bacterium | reverse complement strand
GGAGAGAAGATTACGCTGTAATAAAAGAACATAAGAATTGAGATTTAAAACAACAACGGAGAGATGCAAAGAAGTAATGACCCTCGATGTTGGAGTTTTGCGTCTTAACGGGAAAAAGCAATAGGATAAATGGCCTGATCTAAAATTTGGATCAGGCCGTTTTTGATTTTGAACCCTTGTGAAAGTGGCTATTGGTTCTTAAGCCACGATGGTACATGCTGTTTCTATAACTGAGGTCTTTGCAGGGAAAGGGATGGAAAGCAATGTTGATGTGGTTAGGGTGCAGTGATGGGTTGGCGGAACTGTAGGGGAACCTCTCCTCAGCAGGAAGGAAACTTATCAAAGGAGTGTTTGGGTTATATCGAATACAACTAATGAGCGGTGTCAGGAGCGAAGATATCGGGCGAAGATTATATCAGAATAATCAAAACCAGCAACATGAATAGCATCTTAAGACGCTAAGTGGGTAATTTTATATAGAACAATTCGTGTAGAATAAAAAAATTAGAACCTGTGAAGGAATTGCCCAACAACCCCAAAAATTTCCTAGATTTGTCTGTATTTTTATTTACCATTAATTATAGACTTGATGAAAACAACAATGATCTACAAAACAATGATGTTGGCTCTGTTCCTTGGCCTGTCAGGGATGTATGGAGCCCAAGCCCAGACAACAATGGACGAATTTCTAGCCAAGTGGGATAACGGCAAGGAGTTTACGCTTGAGGTACTGGAAAAGATGCCCGATAATCTGCTGGATTACCGTCCACATGAATCCGCCATGAGTTTTAAGGAGCAGGTGGCCCATGTGGCAGGAAGCGTGGGGGGGTTGTCCCAAGGTTTTATGCTGGGAGCTGAGCCGGCGTTTAAAATGGATGCGAAGCCAGAGACTAGGGAAGAGTTGAAGCAATTTATTATTGATTGCTACGACTATGGGAAAGGCACCATCAGCAAATTGACCGAAGCACAGCTGGCGGAAGAAATTGACACATTTGCAGGGAAAGTCACCCGCAGACAGATGTTGGGCTTGATCGACGACCATGCCACCCACCACAGGGGAGCTGCGGTTTCCTATATCCGTTCCAACGGGATTGATCCTCCGGCATTTAGAGGCATGTAATTATTTTCCCGCAGATTACGCTCACACCCGCAGAAGAGGATGGATTAGCGTTGGTCTGCGGGAATGTAGTTATTTGTGACTGGGCTATCGGTCATTGAATTATTGGTCTACTGGTTATTGAGTTATTGGTTATGTTCCCTTGAATCACTGTTCGCTCGCTTTCAGGCTTCCTTCTCCGGTCATTCTCATCCCTAATGTCCCTCAAATCTGAATTCTGCTTACCCACTTAACGATATTTTTTTTAACTTTAAACCTCCAACCTATTAAATCGATTTTAAATGAAAATAGCATTAATTGCCCATGATGGTAAGAAGGCTGAAATGGTTCATTTTCTTAGTGGTTTCAAGGAAAAACTGCAAGGAATTTCTTTGGTCGCGACAGGCACCACGGGCAACCATATTGTAAAGGCGGGCTTTGACGTGCAAAAAATGCTATCCGGTCCCATAGGGGGCGATGCGCAGATTGCTGCTATGGCTGCCCAAAAGGAACTTGATCTCGTGATATTTTTTAGAGATCCGTTAGGCAAGCACCCTCACGAACCGGATGTTCAGATGTTGATGCGGATTTGTGATGTTCACAACATACCGTTGGCCACCAATCTTGCCACAGCCGAATTGATTTTTCAACAATTAACAATGCCTCATCTTAATGGAAAATAAATCACTCTCCAAAATAGGTGTATTGACCTCGGGAGGAGATGCACCTGGAATGAATGCAGCCATAAGGGCGGTGGTAAGATCTGCCATGTATTACAATATTGAAGTCTACGGGATCTATCGGGGTTACGAAGGCATGATTACCAACGATATTAAGAAGCTAGATACAAAAAATGTAGCCTATATCTTGGAAAGAGGCGGGACCTTCCTCAAATCAGCCAGAAGTGCCGCATTCCGGACCCCTGAAGGACGCAAGGCGGCCTATGACAATCTCCAAAAACATGGAATCCAGGCATTGGTAGTGATCGGCGGTGATGGTTCCCTGACCGGTGCCCACCTGTTGTTTGAGGAGTTTGGGGTTCCTTCTATCGGGATACCAGGAACGATAGATAATGACCTCTCCGGGACAGACAGCACCATAGGCTTTGATACCGCCTGTAATACGGCTATTCAAGCCATCGATAAAATCAGAAACACGGCATCATCACATGATCGACTCTTTTTTGTGGAAGTGATGGGCAGGGATGCAGGCTTTATCGCCATCAATGCGGGTATAGGAAGCGGAGCCGCTGCTACCCTTATTCCAGAAAGAAAGATGCCGATTGAAAATCTGATCAAACGGCTGAACATAAGGGCGAAGGCCAAGAAGCAATCCAATATCGTGATTGTGGCAGAAGGAGGGAAAAGTGGCGGCGCATTGGAGATAGCTCAAAAAGTAAAAACAATTCTTCCGCAATATGACATTAAGGTGACTATTCTAGGCCACCTCCAGAGAGGTGGTTCCCCAAGTTCTTTCGATAGGGTATTGGCGAGTAAACTGGGCCTGGCCGCCGTAGAAGGCCTGATGCACGGGAAATACGATGTCATGGCTGGTGTAATTAATAACAAAATAGTTTATACACCCATTAAAAAAGCGATTGTCGATGACAAAGAGGTGGATGACGATGACTTTCGAATCGCGAAGATCTTGTCTACCTGATTTGTTTTTGTTTATTTTTTAGATTAGTCAAAAACTCAAAAACCGCGGAATATTAACTTTCCGCGGTTTTTGAGTTTTTATAACATCAGGATTTAATTCCTATTGACGGCATTCAGCATATCAAAGGCAAGTTCCAATCTTTTTACGAAATTTTCCTCACCCTTTCGCAACCAAACTCTTGGGTCGTAGTTTTTCTTGTTAGGATTGTCCGCTCCATCAGGGTTTCCGAGTTGTGCTTGAAGGTAGCCTTCTTTCTCTTGATAATATTTCAGGACACCTTCCCAAAACGCCCATTGCATATCAGTATCGATATTCATTTTGATAGAGCCATAGCTGTTGGCTTCCCTGATTTCTTCTACAGTAGAGCCTGATCCGCCATGGAATACAAAATTGACGGGTTTGCCTGTAGTACCGAATTTCTGGTTGATGTAATCTTGAGAGTTCTTGAGTATGACAGGGGTCAAGCTGACATTCCCCGGCTTATATACTCCGTGGACATTTCCAAAAGCAGCGGCAATAGTAAACAAATCACTTACTTTCTTCAATTCTTCATACGCATAAGCTACCTCCTCAGGCTGGGTGTACAGTTTAGAACTGTCGACATCCGTATTGTCTACACCGTCTTCTTCACCACCTGTGACGCCCAATTCGATTTCGATGGCCATCTCCAACTTGGCAAATTCCTTGAAATACGCCACGGAAGTTTCTATGTTTTCTTCGATAGGTTCTTCTGAGAGGTCTAACATGTGAGAACTGAAAAGCGGTCTTTTAAAAGCTTCGTAATGCGCTTTTCCTTCTGCCAAAAGGCCGTCGATCCAAGGCAATAACTTTTTGGCAGCATGATCGGTATGTAAAACTACAGGAACTCCGTATGCTTCAGCCATTTTATGTACATGGAGGGCTCCTGAGACCCCTCCTGCTATAGAAGCTTGTTGTTTGTCATTAGCCAGGCTCTTCCCCGCGAAAAATTGCGCACCACCGTTTGAAAATTGGATCATTACCGGGGAGTTTACTTTTTTGGCTGTTTCCAGTACAGCGTTGACGGTATTGGAGTTTATTACATTTACTGCGGGCATGGCAAATTCACTTTCTTTTGCATAAGCCAACAAATCTTTGAGCTCTTCCCCGTATTTAACGCCTGGTTTGAATTTCATAGTAGAATATTTAAAGGTTTGATGATGAGATGGTATACGCCGTTTCCCTACTTGGCTCTGGCTACCACCGATTAATGTCAAAGATAGAAATACCTGATCTAATTTCCTTGGATTGGCAGGTTAAATTGTCATTGTGATAAAAGAACATAGACCCTATTAAAATAATACCAATCGGTTCTGTCTTTTCTGAAGGCCCTCCACAAAAATTTTTCCTTTACTCATTGCTGCTTATCTTTGAAAATGGATAAAATAAGAATTATAGGTGTTCCGGAACATTTTAATTTTCCTTGGATAAAAATAGTTGAGGAACAGCCTTTGGAAAAGGAAGGGATTCTGTTGGAATGGAAGGACGAACCGAAAGGATCGGGTGCAATGAATAAGGCCATTCGGGAGGATCAGGCGGATATTGCCATTGTCTTGACAGAGAGCTTTGTCAAAGACCGTTTGGAAGGCAATCCTGGGAAAATAATTGGAGTCCATGTGCAATCTCCTTTGATCTGGGGGATCCACGTATCTTCTAAGTTTCCCACGCAGACCATAGATGAACTTCAAATTGCCCCGTTTGCAATCAGTCGTTATGGATCCGGCTCTCACTTGATGGCCTTTCTTTTGGCCGACTATGCCCACTGGGATTTAAGCCGCCTTGAATTTGAGGTGGTGGGAGATATTGAAGGAGCAAAGGCGGCTTTGGAAAGCCCCAAGCCGAAGTTTTTTTTATGGGAAAAGTTTATGACTCAGCCTCTCGTGGATGAAGGTTTGTTTAAGAGGGTAGGGGAAATACCCACGCCTTGGCCTTGTTTTGTAATTGTAGCTTCTAATAGGGCTCTAGTCAAATTTCCCCAAGCATTGAAACGCATCAGAGATTTGGTGTACGCCAAGTCTGCTTCTTTGCGCGAGAAAAAGGATCTTCCCCAGCTATTAAGCAAGAAGTACGGCATCAAGGAGTCAGACATACAGGCTTGGTTAAGCCAGACCGAATGGGCAAGGGATAGCTCCGTTGCCGCTGATATGTTGAAATCTACGATGGAGACCTTGAAAACTTTAGAACTCAGCAACAAAGTCGTTCCTGAAGAAGAACTGGTGGATATAGATTTTGTGAAATTGACATAAATGCTTTGGCGGCAGCGGTGCTGTCACATCCGCTGTACCGCCAGGGGTTAAACCTTAAGTTCCTCCCAATCCCAATCATCATTCATTTGTGAAATGGCGTGATGGGCTGTCATATCAAACTGGCAGGGTACGATCGAAGCATAGTTGTTGGCGATGGCCCACTCATCATTGTCTTCTCCCTTATCGAAGTTGACAAAGTTACCCGCTAACCAAAAATACCTTCTCCCATTAGGGTCAAAGCGTTCTTCAAATTCCTCCTGCCATTTTGCCCTAGCCTGACGGCAGACCTTGATGCCTTTAATGGGCTCATTTCTTTTTGGCGGAAAATTTACGTTGAGGGCTACGCCTTTGGGCATTCCGTTTTCCAGTACCTGCTTGGCAATCTTGTAGATCAATTCCTCCGTATGGCTAAAGTCTGCCTGGGAACTGAAATCGCATAAACTGAAACCAATCGAAGGATAGCCTTCAATTGCTCCTTCTATAGCGGCAGACATGGTGCCGGAGTACAACACACTAATAGAAGTGTTGCTGCCGTGATTGATGCCACTTACAATCAGGTCGGGCTTTTTGTCCTTTAAAACATGAAATTTGGCCAGTTTGACACAATCGGCAGGTGTCCCGCTGGAGCTGTACGCTGTTACGTCTTCGAAAATTTCTTCTTCAGTAAGCCTAAGGGTATTGCCGATCGTGATAGCATGTCCGGTTCCAGACTGGGGCCCGTCCGGGGCCACTACGACGACTTCCCCTAACCTTTGCATGACATTGACCAAAACACGGATACCACGAGAGGTGATCCCGTCATCATTCGATACTAAAATAAGAGGTTTTGACATTAAAATTATTGCTTTAACTGGTTGTAATAGGCCGTGATCCGCAATAGATCGCCACGTTTGTCGTGGGAGAGCCTGTTTTTTCTGATAAAAAGCTTGACTTCATCAGACTTGTCTTCCATTTTTTCCAAAAGCTCCTTTCTCTTTTGACCATATTTCTGGATACCAGAATCTTCAAGAAAGTAAAAATCAAAGGCCAATCTTGAGGAATTCATCATGGGCATTCCATACATGGGATTCATGTACATTGGATTGTACATGCCCCGGCCCATCCCTCTCGAATCAGTCGTAATGTATTCTCTGCAAAGGAGGGTAATTTCTTCTCCCTGTACCAACAGTTCAAAGAAGATGGGTACCTTATAATCTGTATTTACCGCGTAAGGAAGACTATAGAAGGTCCTAACGCCACCATAGAACTCATCGAAAATCTCGAAATGATCTACCGTGGTGGCACTGAAAGTCTCAATAGCCTGCGATTGAAGCTGAACGACGTTGGTCTCCAGGTCATATTTTACCTTACCGGTATAGGACTCTCCAGAAGTAAGCGCTATCCTTCCCTCATGCCATACCTGAGAGGGAAAGTCTTGGGCTTGGAGGATTTGGGTGAAATAAAATGTTAATATAAATAGATGAATCGTTTTTCTCATTGCCTTCAAGTTTAATTCATTTTAAATAACGAATTAAGGAAATTAATAGTTAAAATTTCCAGTACTTTCTTTAAGAGGAGAATAAAGCCTGTTTTTATAATAAGGCAATCATCTATTTTATCTTATTGAGTTCCGTTTGAAGAATAAGATGGCCCATTTTATCCCGCTTTGTGGTGAGGTACTTTTCATTGTGGGTATTGGGATAGACTTCCAAAGGAACGGTGTCCACTATTTCCAAACCATAGCCCAACAAACCAGCCCTTTTGGTCGGGTTGTTGGTCATTAACCTGATCTTGCTCAAGCCCAAATCCCTTAAAATCTGAGCTCCCACACCGTAGTCTCTTTTGTCCATAGGGAAGCCAAGCGCCAGATTGGCCTGGACTGTATCCATGCCCTGCTCCTGTAATTTATAGGCTTTTAATTTATTGAGCAGACCAATTCCCCTGCCTTCTTGATTCATGTATAGAATCACTCCCTTTCCTTCTTTTTCGACCATTTCCATGGCACGATGAAGCTGGGGGCCACAATCACATCTACAGGAGCCAAAGATGTCACCGGTAACACAGGAAGAATGTACCCGTACCATCACCGGCTCACCTTCTTCCCATTGGCCCTTGATTAAAGCCAGGTGGAGATCATCTGTATTGGTTTGACGAAAAGCAATCAACTCAAAGTTTCCCCATTGCGTAGGCATATCCACCCCGATCTCTCTTTTGATCAGGGATTCATGCTTTAGCCTATAAGCGATTAGATCCTTTATGGAAATCAATTTAAGGTCAAAACGCTTGGCCACTTCCACCAAATCAGGAAGCCGTGCCATGGTTCCGTCCTCGTTCATTATTTCGACCAAGACCCCGGCAGGATAAAAGCCAGCCAGTCTTGCGAGATCTATAGCCGCCTCCGTATGACCGGTTCGGCGCAACACTCCGCCTCTTTTTGCTTTTAAAGGGAAGATATGTCCGGGCTTGCCCAGCTCGTCTGGATGAATGTCTTTATCCAATAATGCCTTAATGGTTTTTGATCTGTCGCTTGCCGAAATCCCGGTGGTGCAGCCATGCCCTATCAGGTCAACGGATACAGTAAAGGGGGTTTCATAGGCCGCGGTATTTCTGCCCACCATCAACTCCAAACCCAATTCGTCGCAACGGTCTTCTATCAAGGGGGCGCAGATAAGGCCTCTGCCATGAGTAGCCATAAAGTTGATGATCTCCGGGGTGACTTTCTCGGCGGCACAGACAAAATCCCCCTCGTTTTCTCTATCCTCATCATCTACGACAATGATGGTTTCCCCGTTTTTTATTGCTTCAATTGCGTCTTCGATGCTATCGAGTTTTATTTCTTCAGCCATGTTGTTTCTTGATGATCAAAATCGGAATGCAAAATTACATTCTTTATTCAGTTAAACCGAAACACGCCAATTTTAGTTTTGTTTAATAGGAGATTACCGTTCCCAGCTGCCTATCAATATCTACCTGATAGTTCTTCAATTCCATGTACACAGCTTGAAGAGAGGGGATCTCCTCTTCTTTTGCCACTTTCATTTTGAACATGGCCTCGTCCAACAGCTTTTTTACCACTTTCCTTTTAAGCCTCAGTACAGTGTTGTATACCGTTTTGGAGAGATCATCAGCTTCCTTGTTCGTGAATATTTGATGTTTCTTTTCCCAGTTGGGGGAGATTTCATGTTCCTGGGTGACCATGTCAATAATCTCTTTTTTCATTACCGAATCCCCGGAAGCCAGTAAATATTCAGCCTTAGGCAGGACGCCTTGTTCCAAGGCCGTTTTATAAGCCTGCAAAATTGTTTGGTAGACAGGAGTTTCAAATTTTAAATCAGTGATTTCCAAAAGCAGGTAGTCGCATACATGAAGCTCTTCCGATATCTTTTCAAACCCGTAATTAATGAGCAGACGCAGAGTTTCCTTTTCCGCCAAAGCCATAAGGTTGGCGGCGGATATCCCTTCTTTTTTTCCTTCAGGCAAAAGGGTTTCAAGATAGGCTTCCGGCTCGGATGCGGAGGGTCGGTTCGTCTGATCTTTCTGTTTTTTTAGAAGGATTTTGTTCAGCTCGGTATGAACCAGGTCTTCCTCTATCTGGAGCAGCCTTGCGGATTCTTTGGTATAGGTGGCACGGATGAGGGGGTCAGGGATCTTGGCGATACTCTGCACCACCTGCCGGATAATGTCTGCCCGCTTAATGGGATCATTTTCGGCTTCTTTGGAATAAAGATCTATTTTAAACGCGATGAAGTCTTTAGCCTGCCGGTCCAGATAATCCTTAAAGGCTTGCGAACCGACTTTCCGGGAATAGCTATCCGGATCATCCCCTTCTGGAAAGACCACCGCTTTTACATTCAAGCCGCCCTCCAGCAACATATCTATACCCCTGAGAGAGGCTTTGATCCCGGCCGCATCCCCGTCATAAAGTACTGTGACATTGTCAGTAAATCTCTTGATCAGCTTGATCTGGTTTTCCGTCAGAGAAGTTCCCGAAGAGGCAACTACGTTTTCGATTCCCGAAAGGTGAAGCGACACCACATCGGTGTATCCCTCTACCAGATAGCAGTTATCCATCTGACGGATTGCCTGCTTGGCCTGAAACATACCATAAAGGACATCGCTCTTATGGTATACCTCCGTTTCAGGGGAGTTGATGTATTTTGGCTGCTTTTTGTCCTGTTTTAGGATCCTGGCTCCAAAGCCGATCGGCTTCCCTCCTAAGTTGTGGATGGTAAAAGTAACCCGGCCTCTGAACCGGTCGTACAGTCTTGAAGCATCCCCTTCTTTTTCCAGGATAAGCCCGGCTTTTAGTAATATTTCTTCTGGGAAACCTGAGGCTTTGGCTTCTTTTAGCAAATGGTCCCAGCCATCTAGCGCGTACCCAAGATCAAATTTCTGGATGATTTTGGAAGTAAAGCCTCTTTCCTTAAAGTAGCTTTGACCAATGGATTTTCCTTCGTCTGTTTCTAGGTTCTTTACGAAAAAGTCCCGTGCAAAGCCTAAAGCAATATATAGACTCTCCCTCTCATTATGAGCCTGCACCACCTCCGGCGTAGGTGCCTGGTCTTCTTCTATTTCGATGCCGTATTTGTTGGCTAGATGCTTAATGGCCTCTTGGAATCCAATCCCTTCTATATCCATGACAAATTGGATAGGATCCCCGGCCTTGCCGCAGCCAAAGCATTTGTAGATCTGTTTGACTGTGGAAACAGAAAACGAAGGTGATTTTTCGTTGTGGAAGGGACAACATGCCCATAGGTTTTGGCCTCTTTTTTTCAGAGACACGTAGTCGTTGACCACATCCTGAATGTCTGCCCTTTCCCTTACTTTCTCCGTGGTAACTCTACTTAATGCCATTTTCAACGCTATATAAAGTCAAAGGTAAAAAAGTATTGACATATAGCATTGAAGCGACAGGAGGTTTATGGAAAGTTTTGGATGCGGAGTGAACATTCAATACACCACCCGCAAAAGAGCAGACTTTGATATTAAAAACGTCGAGGGGCCGCGCAGCTATTGGTTGGTATAAGGGGCAGTTATCTCAAACAGTTCTTTTTCCGTCGAAATCGTTTTTTCGTCTTGGTCTTTTATATGGATCCTCACTTTTCCGCCGCCGTTAAGGTGATCTTTTAACTTAATCAGCAGTGCGTCTCCCTTAGGTACCAATAGGTCTTCAGGCAGATTTAAGTTGAGTTCTCTATCGTAGTTCATGTTAAAGAGATTTACAGATGTCTGGAAGTTTTAACTATTTTAAATTGTGTTTCGAAAGCGCTATATCTATGAATTCATGAGAAAACGCTATTTCGATAATATCCTGCAACTAAAATGAGGCCAAGATTGTATAGATAGCGTAGTGGTCTCGGATCATTTTTGTATTTTTGTGGAATTGAATATAAAGGCGCGTAATTAAGATAGCATGAATTTAACCAGGGAAAGGGTACTTAAAGCACTCTCAACGGTGGATGATCCCGATTTAAAACGAGATCTGGTAACCTTGAATATGATTAAAGACATTGCCATCGATGGCAATAGCATAAGTTTCAAGGTGGTGCTGACTACCCCCGCTTGTCCTTTAAAGGAATTGATCAAGAGCAATTGTATCGGGGCGTTGGAAAAGGAGTTTGGGGACGATATCGAGTTGGATATCTTTATGACTTCCAATGTGTCTACAGCAAGACAGGATGCTCAGCTCTTGCCGCAGGTTAAGAATATCATCGCTATTGCCTCCGGAAAGGGAGGCGTGGGTAAATCCACCTGTGCGTCTAACCTTGCAGTTTCCCTGGCCCGAAAAGGAGCCAAAGTGGGTCTTATTGATGCGGACATTTCCGGTCCCTCTATCCCCGGTATGTTCAATGTGGAAGGAGAGCAACCGGCGGTCAAACAGGAGGAGGGTAAAAATATTATAATTCCCATAGAGCAATACGGCGTAAAATTAATGTCGATAGGCTTTCTTACTCCTGCTGATAGTGCTGTGGTGTGGCGAGGCCCCATGGCCAGTTCCGCACTGAGGCAGTTTATTACCGATGTGGAATGGGGCGAACTGGATTATTTATTGATTGATCTTCCGCCGGGAACATCAGATATCCATCTTACAATGGTACAGACGATCCCTGTTACTGGGGCGGTTATTATCACCACTCCACAAAAGGTGGCTTTGGCTGATGCCACCCGCGGATTGTCGATGTTCAAGCAACCGCAGATAAATGTTCCCATTCTAGGTGTTGTGGAAAATATGGCTTATTTTACGCCGGATGAATTACCTGAAAACAAGTATTATCTTTTTGGAAAAGAAGGAGGTAGAAAACTTTCAGAAAAATTCAGCGTACCTTTCTTGGGTGAGATCCCAATCGTACAGAGTATCAGAGAAAGCGGAGATACCGGCTATCCTGCCGTCATGGCTGAAGGAGTGACTGCCTTGGCTTTTGGGAACGTGGCAGAGGCTTTAGCAAGGCAGGTGGCGATAAGGAATGCCGAAAGAGAAAAAACAGCAGTGGTACAGATGAAAGCTTAATGAACGTGATGTTAGAAAATTATAGGGAGAAAATCGAAGAAGCCTTGGATAATATCCGACCTTATCTTGAGGCGGACGGAGGTAATGTAAGGGTTATAGATCTTACCGAGGATATGGTGTTGCGGTTGGAGTTGTTGGGTAATTGTGGCTCCTGTCCCATGTCCACAATGACGCTGAAAGCGGGGGTGGAAGAAGCCATTAAAAAGATCATTCCGGAAATCCAAAAAGTTGTTGCAATTAATGTAGAGATTGCATGATGGTTAAAACAGAAATCTGTAGATGAAGAACGCCTTTTTTGAAATTGGGATAAGATTAATCTTATCCCTTTTCTTTGTTTTTTGGATCCATTCAGTCTATGCTCAACACATACCAGCTAAATCTGTGGATGAGCAATTTTTTGAAGAGCAATGTGCGGCAACCTATATTGAGCAAAAGCAGGTTGAACAATTAGGTATTTATGGCACCCGCGACTATTTCGAAGTTTGGGTCCAGGACAAGAAGAAGGAAATCCGTAGAAATCCTTATAATTTCCGTACACAAGCCGATGCAAAAAGGCTCATTCCGGTGGTCGTGCACGTGATCCACAACGGTACACCCATCGGACAGGGCGCCAATATCCCTCTCTCACAGATCGAGGCACAGATTGCCATTTTGAACGAAGACTATTCCAGACAGAACCCCGATGCAGGCAATACGCCAGCTGAGTTTCAAGGGCTGGCAGCTAGTGCGAATATAGAATTTGTGCTTGCGAAACGCGACCCTACCGGCTTGCCTACTACTGGCGTTAACCGGGTTGCGGGTTCCAAATCTTTTTATACGCCCGATGATGATGCTTTAATTGGACAATTGGCCCAATGGCCTCCAGAAGATTATATGAACATATGGGTAGTGCCACTTCAATCACCTTATTTAGGGTACTCCTCTTTTCCCATTTCCGAACTTCCAGGCCTGAATTTCCCCCCCAACACTAGGGAAACCGACGGAGTGACAATAGATTACAGAGTGTTTGGTGAAGGAGGAAATGCCCAGCCCAACTCGGCGGGTAGGACTGCTACGCATGAAATAGGTCATTTCTTTGGGTTGAGGCACATTTGGGGCGATGCCAGTGGCTGTGATGTGGATGATTATGTGGAAGATACACCTCTGCAAAACCAAGCCACGAATACCTGTGTTGCCGGGCCACAGTTCTCATGCGACTCGCGGGACATGATAGAAAATTTCATGGATTATACCCCCGACCAGTGCATGAGCCTGTTTACTATTGGCCAGGTGGAGAGAATGGATGTCGTGTTGAACTTCAGTCCAAGACGGCAATCTTTAGTCAACGGCATAGCCACTAGAGAACCGGATTTAGCTCCCAATGATTTGGCACTTCAGGAAATCATTGCCCCCGATGATTTTTCGTGTGGCACTTCTGTTTCTCCCCAAATAGCCGTTTTAAATGTTGGTAACAATACAGTTACCTCCGCCACCATAGACGTCACACTAAACGGACGTGTTGTGGAGAGCAGAAACTTTGTACTGAATCTTGCATCAGGTGCAACTGAAATCCTCGCCTTTGGTCAAATTACACTATCTTCTTCCGGCGAAAATGAATTCATGGCAGAAATAAGGACCGTGAATGGAGTTAGCGATTTCGACGAAGCAAATAATACGCTAGTCACCCATCCAAAGGTCCCCTCCTCCATTTCGCTGCCTTATAGTGTCGGTGCAGGTGATTTCTCCAACTTGTGGAGCCTAAAAAACCCGGACAACGACAGTACCTGGGACGAGATCGCTCTACAGATTGATGGGCAGGCAGCAAACTTGATTTATTTCAATGGATTTAATTACTCTACTGTGGGCGAACTCGATTATTGGATCTCCCCGCAAATCAACCTGACAACGGCTACAAATGCGCAGCTGAAATTTGAAATGTCCTACGCTCCATACTCCGACGAAGAATATCAGGAAACATTGTTGGTGGCGGTTTCGACCGACTGTGGAAATACTTTCGACCTGCTGCAGGCTCCCTATAACAAGAAGGGCTCCTCTCTCATGACTGAGGAAGCTACTTCCGAGCAGTTTTTTCCGTCTTCAGCATCACAGTTTAGAACAGAATTGGTTAATCTTTCCCAATATGCTGGAGAAGGGGATATAAGGATCGCTTTTGTCTCTGTCAATGGCTACGGCAACAATATTTTCATCAAGGACATAGAAATTCTTCCTTCTGAGGAATACCGGTACCGTCTCCAGATCAACAACGTGTTGAATCCGGGGCCGATTACGGATGGAAGTCAGGAAGAAGAGATTTTGCAAATCACCAATTCCGGAAATCTTCCCATCTCGGATTTTGTCATCCAAAGAAGATCCGACGGAGCCCGTTTAGAAAGCCATGTGGTAGAGAACCAGTTTATTGCTCCAGGTGAAACCCAAACCTATTCCTTATCCAGCCAGCTGAGGGCAGGTGAAAATAGGGTGGAGTATGAAATCCTGCGGCCCAATCATGATCAAAACCCAGGGAGTAGCAGCAAGCTGATAAGGTACTTTATACAGAGCGATTCTGCAGTTGTGGTTCCTTGGAGGCAGGGTTTTGACGGCCCTTCCGGTATCCAGCCCTGGGCGACCGTCAATCCCGAGAAGAACGCCGGTAGTTGGCAACAAAAGATGCTTCAAGAGGATGTAGACAATCAGGTTCTGGCGTTGGAGAATATGGAAAGAGGCAATAGTTACTGGCTGGGGTCCCCCTTGTTTGACTTGAGTACGACCAATGAGGCAAGTATCTTCTTCCACTGGGCAGCAACCGGTTTTAATACTTCTGACATCACTGAATTCAGTGTGCTGATAAGTGATAACGGAGGCAATTCGTATGAGGAATTGTGGAGGAAGGAAAACGTTCAGCTGAATACTTCCGGCAGTGGATCCGCAGCCACGATTTCCCGCCAGGATTTTGTACGGGAGTACCTTGACTTGTCCCAGTTTACCGGAGAGGGATTCGAAAAGATAAGGTTAGCATTTAAGGTTGTCTATAGAAATGGAAGCTCACATCCGATATACTTGGATGACATCGAACTCTTCCTTTCTGCCAACCCTGCTCCTGTTGATCCGGGCTTGGGTAACGCCCTGGTTTTCCCTAATCCCGCCTTCGACTATTTCAACGTGACCTTTAACTTAGAGGAATATGAGGCGGTGAATATACAAATCATCAGCCCGTCGGGCCAAATTGTCTATGATGCGGATTATCCCAACACCCTAAACCAAACCTATACGTTCAATACGTCCCTTTTCAATAGGGGTGTGTTTATCCTTAGAATTACAGGGGAAAAGCTATCGGAGACCAAGCGGTTAATCATTCAATAAGACAACCATTGGCTTCCCCCACCTGTTAACCTTGAATAGCCGTTGGCTCATATTCTATTTGGGAATAAAGGAATGCCTAATCTGTGCGCCGCCAATTTTGGAAGGCTTGAATTTTCTTATTTAAAAATATATAAGGTAATTTCGAATAAATTTGTGACCTATCGTCGTTAATTACCCGATTGGTACGTGGCTTGGGCAAAGCCAGTCACTGTGGGCAATTTAGCTCCATGGCAAAATCTAAAACATAAACAGCGTAAATGAGCGAGTTAAAAGAAGGAATTAAGAAAATTGGAGTCAATGTTTTGATTATCCTGGGTGTTTTGTTTGCTATTCTTTTTGTTTTTTTCAAGGTCTATCTCCCCACTTACACCAATCACGGACAAACTGTAACTGTTCCGGATCTGGAGGGATTTCATTATAACGAATTGGAAAGCTATCTAGATGAACGGGACCTGGTTCTACAAGTGACACCTGACAGCGGTTTTGTAGCGGATGTGAAGCCGCTGCAGGTCCTAAAGCAAAACCCTAAGCCCGGAGCCAAAGTAAAACAGAGCCGAAAAATTTATGTGACTTTGAATGCGGCCAACGCACCTTTGGTGATGATGCCCAACTTGGTGAATACACCTTTAAAAAATGCCCAGGAGATCCTGTCCAACTTCGGCTTGGTGAGGGGTGAGATTGTTTATGTTCCGGATATCGGACACAATGTGGTATTGGAGCAGAAATACAGGGGTAGAGACATTAAGGAAGGTATGGAGATCGCCAAAGGGTCACAGATAGATCTGGTGGTGGGAGATGGCTTAGGCAACCAAACCTTACCGATACCCAATCTCCTCGGTATGGATGAGGGGGAGGCTGAGTTCTTGATAATCGGCTCAGGTCTTAGGATGGGCAGGCTTAATTATGTCCCTACCGACACCGTTCCTAAAGGCACTATCGTACAACAACTGCCGCCTGCAGGTGTCAATGCCAAGACAGGAGAGATCATCGATCTTTGGATTTCAGAAATGGAAAATATAAATGACTTTTGATGAAAAGAACCCCCGTACACTTTAAGTTTATCCTCACCGGGCTTTTTTTGCTTTTTATGGCAAAGGAGCTGAAGGCACAATTCCAACAATTGCCGGTGGATAATTCCTTAAAGGTACAGGTTGTTTCTCCCAATGAACATTTGCGAATCAAGGCCGTACCGCTTTCCCTTCCCTTTTGGGACGACTTTTCTTCAGGCGAGATAGATTCTTTGAAGTGGGAAAATAAGGGAGTAGTGCCATCCAAAACCGTTGGGATCAACCCTCCGAGCATGGGGGTGGTTTATTTGGATGGAGTAGATATAAAAGGAAATCCCTATTCCACCTCTATGTTGGAAAATGGAGAAGGAGATTATCTGGCTTCTCGAGAAATCAATCTATCCGCCTACAGCGGATCGGATTCCTTATATCTAAGCTTCTTTTGGCAGGCAGGAGGAAAGGGCGAAATGCCAGATGAGAATGATATATTGGAGCTGTATTTCATGGATGAGTCTGGTGAATACACGCTTGTTTGGGAGGTATCCGGAGGCGACATAGCAGCACGGGAAATTTTCACGCAGGAGATGGTTAAGGTAGATCCGGCTTTCTTCCATGGGAATTTTCGCTTCAAGTTTTTAAACAAAGGGAGGCTGTCAGGACCCTTTGACAGCTGGATCTTGGATTATGTTTACCTAAACCGGGATCGAAATGTTTTCGATATTTATCATGAGGATCGGGCTTTAACAAAATACCCCAACAGTCCATTCGGAAAATTCAATGCAATACCTCTTTTTGAATGGGACAACCATAAAGCGCAGTACCTTACCTCGATCAGCAGCGAATTCAACAACCTTTCAAATAGGTTTAGGGCCATGGAGTATTCTATATTACTTCGGGATAAAAACAGCCAGAGATTGCTTCAAACCATCCATGCCCAAAGCCCATTTAATCCTGTACCCCAGGCTTTGGAAAGGCGTGATTTCAGCAGTATTGCCATTAAAGAACTTGACTTGGAGGTTTCCGAGGAATTTGATTTGGAAACGGTGGTCTATTTGACCACGGGGGATGGATTGTTGGTTCAGGAAATATCCGGACGGGACACTTTGTTTTCCGATGAGGTGGATTATAGAATTAATGATACTGTGAGCCATACGTTGCCCATACGCGATTTTATGGCCTATGACAACGGCTCCGTCGACTATGCGGCGGGTATCAATCAAAGATCGGGGATGTTGGCGCTGCGTTATGAGGTAGAAACTGGCGCTTATCTCAAAGGCATCAGCAT